>DASSLH010000471.1:0-3625 GCA_035689625.1 Candidatus Methylomirabilota bacterium
GCCGCCGACGGCGGGCGGCCTGCCGTCGAACCTATTCTTCGCGTTCATCCGTCTGGCCGCCGGGCTGGCGCGCTGGCGCGGCGCCGGCCCCCTGCGGGTGCCCGGCGCGCCCGACGCGCGCTTCAACATCGTCCCGCTCGACTACGTCGTCGCCGCCGCCGTCGCGCTGGCCGAGCACCCGGCCGCCGCCGGCGGCACCTTCCACCTGGTCGTGCGCGAGGCGCCGCGCCAGGCGGCGATGCTGGCGATGCTGGTCGAGCACCTGGCCACGGGCGACGTCCGGCTCGTGGACGCGCGGCAGCCGCTCGCCGATCCCTCACCCCTCGAGCGGCGGCTCGCGCGGATGCTCGAGCCCTATCGCGCGTACCTGGCCCAGGACGTGACGTTCGACGACACGGCGGCGGCCGCGGCGCTGGCGCGCTGCGGGGTGCCGCGGCCGTCGCTGGCGCCCGACGACGTGCGGCGGCTCGTCGATCTGGCTTCGGCTCAGCGAGGCGACGACACCGGCGTGAGGACGGCGATCGGCGCCGGCTGACCTCTCACCTCCTGCGGTGGCAGGGCGCGCAGCGCGGCCGGCGCCCGCAGCGCCGCCCGCGTGGCCTCGGTCAGTAGCAGCGGCTCGCCCAGCACCTTGGTGAGGCTCTCCACGCGCGAGGCGACGTTCACCGTGTCGCCGATGACCGTGTACTCCATCCGCCGCGGCGTGCCCACGCTGCCGACCACCGCGCGACCGGTGTGCAACCCGACGCCGATGGCGATCGGCGCCTCGCCGCCGGCGCCCAGCCGCTCGTTGAGGCGCGCCAGACGCTCGAGCATCTCGCGGGAGGCCGCCAGCGCCGCGTCGGCGTGATCAGCGCGGCCCGTGCCCTCCGAGAAGAACGCCATGAGACCGTCGCCGAGGAACTTGTTGACGAGCCCGCCGTGCCGCTCGATGGGCTCGACCATCTCGGTCAGGAAGAGGTTGAGCAGCGAGACGATCCGGGTCGGTGCCGCCGCCGCCGAGCGTGCCGTGAAGTTGCGGATGTCCACGAACACGACCGTGATCTCCTCCTCGGCGCCGCCCAGACCGTCTCGCTCGAGGATGCGGCGGGCCACCGCCCGCCCGACGTGCCGGCCGAAGTTCTCCTCGACGCGCACCTTCTCGCGCAGGCCGGCCACCATGTGGTTGAACTCGTCGATGAGCGGCCCGAATTCGTCGGCACGGCGGCCAGCCACCTCGACCTCCAGCTCGCCGGCCGCCACGCGCTGGGCCGCGGCGCGCAGCTCCTCGACCGGCTCGGTCACCAGCCGGCTGATCAGCCACGCCACGGCGAAGCCGAGCGCGATGCCGATGACGGCCACCGTCCGCGCGAATGCCGGCATGTCGGCGTTCTCGGGGACGAGCGTGAGCAGCAGCAGCGAGCCGATCGGGCACACGCCGGCGGCCAGCCACCACATCACGCCGCGCGCGCGCAGCGACAGCGCCAGCGCGCCGCGCACCGCCCACGGTCGGGCGTCGCGGAAGAACACGCGGTAGAGCAGCCGCTGGCTCAGCAGCTCGATGATGAAGAAGCCGTGGGTGATCGAGATCATCGCCGAGATGGCGAACGACACCGGCAGGTGCACGTACAGGCGCGCGTCGAGCGAATCGGGCGTGCGGACCAGCGCCTCCAGGAAGACGGGGATGCAGAGCACCCAGCCCAGCCCCGGCAGCACGACCGCCCACCACGGCAGGTTGATCACGCGCCGGCGGGCGCGCTCCAGCCGCCCCGGGTCCACGGGCTGGCCGGCCGTCAGCCGCCGCAGCGGCTCGCGCAGCGACAGCAGGATCGCGATCCAGATCGCCGTGAGCGGCGGATAGATGAGCCCGTTGAAGACCAGCACGGTGCGCATGAAGCGCGCCTGCTGGGCGGGCGTGAGCAGCGGGTCGATCTGGGTGGCGTTGTACCAGATGTTCACGGCGCTACCGACGAGGACCGGCAGCAGCGGCGCGGCGCCGATGATCAGCAGCGGCGAGACGCGTGCTCTCAGACGACCTCGTCCGTCCGTGCGGTGGTCTCGCCGAAGCGGCCGAGCGCGAAGGCCGGCAGCCCGGCGTAGACCTCGGCGATCCGCCGGTTGATCTCGCGGTTGGCCAGGGCGAACAGGCTGCGCCCCTGCCGATCGCCCTCGACGAGGAGGGGGCCGAGGCGCTGCACCTCGAGCACCCACAGCGCCTGGGCGATGCCGAGCTCCTCGAGCCAGTGCACCTCGACGACGCGCTTGATGGCCCGGCCGTACGTCGCGCCGAGACCGTAGCCGACGGTCGTGAGGTAGACGGCGCCGTGCGGCACGAACCACTCGCGGTAGGCCAGCTCGGTGAGGCCGGCCTTGCCGACGATGACCCTGGCGCCCGAGCGCTCGAACCATCTCGTCATGGACTTGCCGAAGCGGAAGCTCGCCGTCGCCGTCACCGCCTCCACCGCGTAGCCACCGTCGGGCCGCACGCTGGCCGCCGGCGAGCAGTGGAAGTTGACGTTGGTCAGCGCGCGCACCGAGGCCGGCACGCCGCGCCCCTCGTCCACGACCTTGCGATAGACGCCCTCGCGCGCCGTGTAGACGACGCCGTCGAGGTAGACGACGTCGCCCAGCTTGAGACGCGCGATCGCCTCGTCGCTCACCGGCGTCGTCAGCGTGACCTCGTCCATGCGCACGTCGTCGAAGGTCATTCGATCGTCTCGCGACGGTAGTAGTCGGTGAACCACATGGGGTCGCTGCGGAAGTCCACGCGGCCGCCGGCGTGGATGCGCGCCGTCGCCCGGCGCGAGGACAGGCAGAACTGGTGGATGCCGACCGGCATGCCGCCGGTATGCGAGAACGCGATCTCGACGTGGGTGGCGACGACCATCGACGTGCCGGCGAAGCCCATGGCCCCGATGCCGATGTAGTTGCCCAGCGCCGTCAGCTCGTCCTCGAGCCGCGCCACCTCGGGATCAGGATTGCGGCTGCCGACCACGCGCAGGCAGGCGGCCTCCTTGCCCAGGCGCATGCAGGTGTCCTTGGAGCCGCCGATGCCGATGCCGACGATGGCCGGCTGGCAGGCGAGCCCGCGCTTGCCGTGCTCGATCAGCGTGTCCACGACGAAGCGCTTGAGGCCGCCGACGCCGTCGGCCGGAAACAGCATGCGGTAGTCGCTGCCGAACAGCCCGCCCTTGTGCACGGTGGTGACGTCGAGCCAGTCGGCGTCCGGCTCGAAGGCCCACGTCACCTCCGGCGCGTGCACGCCGACGTTGTTGTTGTGATCGGCCCGCGTGAGCGGATGCACGCGATTCGGCCGCAGCGGGATGCTCGCGGTGGCGTCGGCCGTCGCCCGCCGCAGCGCCCGCTCGACCGCCACGAACCCGCCCTCGACACGCGCCTCGTTCCCCGCCCGCACGTAGTAGCGCGGCAGCCCGGTGTCCGCGCACATCGGCCGCCGGTCCGCCGTCGCGATCTCCCAGTTCCGCAGCATCTCGTCCAGCACGAACCGCGCAATCCGGTTCTTCTCGCGATCGCGCGCCCGCACCACGCCCTCCCGGTAGTCCTGGGGAATGTCGATCGCCGCCCGCGCCATCAGCTCCTTCGCGACGTCCTCGACCAGCTTCGCGGCAATCGCCATGGGCGAAAC
>DASSLH010000472.1:0-2458 GCA_035689625.1 Candidatus Methylomirabilota bacterium
GTTCGTCGGCCCCGCGGGCCTGCTCGGCTGCGCGGTCGTCGGCCTGTCCGCGGGAGCGCTCTCCGTGCTCCTCACGCTCGCGGTGTATGCCGCGGAGGACGCGTTCCAGCGGCTGCCCATCCACTGGATGTGGTGGCCGGCGATCGGAGGCGTCGTGATCGGCGTCGGGGGGCTGCTCTTCCCGCAGGCGCTCGGCGTCGGCTATGACACCATCGGCCGACTGCTGCAAGGCGACGTCGCCGGCGGCGTCATCCTGGGCGTGCTGCTGGTCAAGTCGGTGATCTGGATGGTCTCGCTCGGCTCCGGCACCTCCGGTGGCGTGCTGGCGCCGCTGCTCATGATGGGCGGCGCGCTGGGCGGGCTGGAGGCGTTCGTGCTGCCGCATGAGGGCGTCGGCTTCTGGCCGCTCGTCAGCATGGCCGCCATTCTCGGCGGCACAATGCGCTCGCCGTTCACCGGCATCATCTTCGCCATCGAACTGACGCACGACGTGAACATGCTGCTGCCGCTGCTGGTCGCGGTGGTGGTCGCCCACGGCTTCACCGTGCTGACACTGCGCCGCTCCATCCTCACGGAGAAAGTCGCCCGGCGCGGCTATCATCTCAGCCGCGAGTACGCCGTGGACCCGCTGGAAATCCTCTTCGTGCGCGAGGTGGCCCGTCCCAACATCGTCGCGCTCCCGGCCGACGCCACACGCGCGGACCTGACGCAGCGCCTGCGCGCCGACGGCGCTCCCCACAACCAGCGGCTCTATCCCGTGGTGAATGGTGATCGGCGCCTGATCGGCGTGGTGACGCGCGACGAGGTGCGCGCCTGGGCTGATGAGTCAGTGGATGGCGTGCGCCCGCGCCTGGCCGACATCACGCACCCGGAGCCGGTCGTCGCCTACCCTGAGGAGCCGCTGCGCGTGGTGGTGTTCCGCATGGCGGAGACGGGGTTGACGCGCTTCCCCGTCGTCGAGCCTGGCCCGGAGCGCCGGCTTGTCGGCATGGTCTCGCTCAACGACCTGCTCAAGGCACGCCAGCTCAATCTGGAGGCGGAGCGCCGGCGCGAGCGTGTGCTGCCGCTGCGGCTGGTCTTCCCGGGCCGCCGCCGCGTACCCCCGCCGCCACCTGCCAGCGGTGAGCCGGTTCCAGTGGATCAGGCCGAGCCAGTCCGCTGAAAACGCGCGACATCCCGATCTGCCGCTCCCCGCGGCCGCGTGTGATGCCGGTGGTATTGCCCACTTGCAGCACTCGCGGTCGCTCGCCTTGTGACGTGCTGGACCCCAGACATAGGACAGACGGGTGCCTCGCCGCACCGGCGCGGTATAATGCTGGCGCGGGACGACCTGCCGGACACGGCAGCTACACACGAGGAGCGCGCTGTCGCGGGCGGGAAAGGGTCGGGAGCATGCAGGCACGGCAGCTAGGCGCGTACGAGCTGATACGCCAACTGGGCGAAGGCGGCATGGCGCAGGTCTACCTCGCCCGCGACATCCGTCTTGGCCGCGAGGTGGCCGTCAAAGTGCTCGACCAGCACCTCGCCGCGCAAACGGGCTTCCGCGAGCGGTTCCTGCGCGAGGCGCGGGTGGCCGCCAAGCTCGACCATCCCAACATCGTTCCGCTCTTCGACTTCGGCGAGGCCGATTACCTCTGGTATCTCGTCATGCCCTACGTCAGCGGCGGCAGCCTGCAAGACGTGCTGCGCCGCGCGCCGCTCTCCGTCGGCGAGGTCGTCACCTACGGCACGCAGATCGCCGACGCCCTCGAATACGCCCACGGGCTTCACGTCGTTCACCGCGATGTGAAGCCGGCGAACATGCTCATCCACGCCGACGGCCGCGTGATGCTCTCGGACTTCGGCCTGGCGAAAATCCTCGACAAGTCCGCCCGCCCGGCCGCGCCGCGCGCCCATCCCGACGCCGGCACGCCCGAATACATGGCGCCGGAGCAGATCGAGGGCCGCACCGACGAGCGCTCCGACATCTACGGGCTGGGCGTCGTGCTCTACCTGCTGCTCACCGGCCACCTGCCCTTCACCGGCTCGACCTCTGGCGTGGTGATGGAAGGCCATCTCTATCGCCTGCCTGAGCAGCCGCGCACGCTCAACCCGGCGGTGACGCCGGCCGTGCAAAGCGTCGTGCTGCGCGCCCTCGCCAAGCATCCTGACGACCGCTACCAGCGCGCGAGCGACCTGGGCGCGGCGCTGCTCGGCGCGCTGGTAGCTGGTGACGCGGAGCCGCTGCCGTTCGCCCTGGGCGCCGGCCCGCAATCGCCCGTCTCGCCTATCGCCGCGCGCACCCCTTACGCGACCCCCTGGACCAGTTCCGCCGCCGCCCGCTCCGGCTTCGCCAGCGCGTCCGACGCCACCACTGGCACCTACCCGCGGCTGGATGCCGTCCAGCCCGCTTATGCCGTGCCGCCGGATGGGCTGGGGGGGCTGGATGGCATGCCGGATGCCTTTGGCGGCTCGTACC
>DASSLH010000473.1:0-3776 GCA_035689625.1 Candidatus Methylomirabilota bacterium
TCGGTGTGCCAGCGCAGGCTGAAGGCCGGCGTGTTGGTGCGGCCGATCACGACGGCGCCGGCCCGCCGCCAGTTCGCGACCGGCGGGCTGTCGGTGGCGGCGATCACGTCCCTGAAGGCGACGACGCCGTTGGCCGTCGCCTGGCCTTCCTGGTCGACGTGCTCCGTGATCGGCACCGGCACGCCGTGCAGCAGGCCGGGGGCCTCGCCGCGCCGCAGGGCGGCGTCGGCGCGGTCGGCCGCCGCCAGCGCCTGCTCGGCCAGGACGACCGTCACGGCGTTGAGCTTGGGATTGACCGCCTCCAGGCGGGCCAGCACCGACTGGGTGGCCTCGCGGCTGGAGACCCTGCGCGTGCGGATGGCGGCGGCCAGGGCGGTGGCGTCCCAGCGCCAGAGCGGCTCATTCACGCCCGCGATCTTACCACCCGCCGGCGGGCCGGCGTGGTTTGACAAGCTCGCGCGCGCTGGGGTATGTCTTGCTCACCGCACGAGGAGGAATCCCATGAATCGTCTGCGTTTCGTGGCCGCGCTCGCCGTCATTGCCGTGCTCGCCGCGCTGGCCGGGCCGGCGGCCGCCGACAACACGCTGCGCGTGGTGATGCACTCCGATCTGAAGATCGTCGACCCGATCTGGACGACCGCCTACATCGTCCGCAACCACGGCTACCTGATCTACGACACGCTGTTCGCGATGGACGCCAAGGGCGAGATCAAGCCGCAGATGGTGGACAAGTACGAGGTCACCAAGGACGGCCTGACCTACACGCTGCACCTGCGCGACGGCCTGCTCTGGCACGACGGCAAGCCGGTCACCGCCGAGGACTGCGTGGCCTCCATCAAGCGGTGGGCGGCCAAGGACTCGATGGGCCAGAAGATGATGACGTTCGTGAAGGACGTCCAGCCCGTCAATCCCAAGACGCTCAAGATCACGCTGAGCGAGCCCACCGGCCTGGTGCTGGGCGCGCTCGGCAAGCCGTCCTCCAACGTGCCCTTCATGATGCCCAAGCGCGTGGCGGAGACCGATCCCAACACGCAGATCTCCGACTTCACGGGCTCGGGGCCGTTCGTGTTCAAGAAGGACGAGTGGAAGCCGGGCGACAAGGCCGTCTACGTGAAGTTCGACAAGTACAAGCCGCGGCCGGAGCCGCCCTCGGGGCTGGCCGGCGGCAAGGTCGTGAAGGTCGATCGCGTGGAGTGGAAGTGGATCCCCGACCACCAGACGGCGATGAACGCGCTGCTGGCCGGCGAGGTGGACATGCTGGAGGCGCCGCCGACCGACCTCTACCCCGCGCTCAAGGCCGACCCCAACGTGCGCCTGCTCAACGGCAACCCGCTCGGCAACCAGTTCACCTTCCGCTTCAACATGCTGCACAAGCCGTTCGATAACGCCAAGGTGCGCCAGGCCGTCCTCTACGCGTTCAACCAGGAGGATTTCCTGAAGGCGGTCATCGGCGATCCGGCCTGGTACAAGACCTGCAAGTCGTTCTTCCCCTGCGGCTCGCCGCTCGGCAGCACCAAGGGCATGGAAGGCCTGCTGGAGTCCAACTTCGAGAAATCCAAGGCGCTGCTCAAGGAAGCCGGCTACGACGGCACGCCGATCGTGCTGATGCACTCGACCGACCTCGCCGTGCTGACGAACCTGGCGCCGGTCGCCAAGTCGCTGCTCGAGAAGGGCGGCTTCAAGGTGGACATGGTGTCCATGGACTGGCAGACGCTGGTCGCGCGCCGGGCCAAGAAGGATCCGCCGACCGCTGGCGGCTGGCACGCGTTCCTGACCTCGTGGGTCGCCGCCGACATCCTGAACCCGGTCATGATGGGCTTCATGAACGCCTCCTGCGACAAGGCCATGTTCGGCTGGCCGTGCGACAAGGAAATCGAGAGCCTGCGCGATCAGTTCGCGCGCGAGACGAATCCCGCCAAGCAGAAGGCCATCGCCGAGGCCGTGCAGGTGCGGGAGACGCAGTACCCGACGCACATCCCGCTCGGCCAGTGGTACGGCGCCTTCGCGCTGCGCAAGAACGTCGACGGCGTGCTGGAGGCGCCGGTGACCATCTTCTGGAACATCAGCAAGAAGTGAGGCGCCGCTCGCGGTAGGAGGAGGGTGCTTCCGTACATCGGTCGACGGCTGATCGCCACCATCCCGGTGATGGCGGTGGTGGCGATCGTCGTCTTCCTGATGCTGCGGCTGACCACCGGCGACCCCGCCGCCATCATCGCCGGCGACAACGCCACCTCCCAGGACGTCGCCGCCATCCGCGCGCACCTGGGCCTGGACCGCCCGCTCGCCGAGCAGTTCGTCATCTGGCTGGGCCGGCTGCTGCGCGGCGACTTCGGCGAGTCGTTCTTCTTCAAGAAGCAGGTGAGCGAGCTGATCCTCGAGCGCGTGGAGCCCACCGTCGCGCTGGCCGTGTCCACGCTGCTCCTCACGATCGTGCTGGCGGTGCCGCTCGGCATGCTGGCGGCCTGGCGGCGCGGCAGCTGGCTCGACCGCGCCGTGATGGGGTTCTCGGTGCTCGGCTTCTCGGTGCCGGTGTTCGTGATCGGCTACCTGCTGATCTATCTCTTCGCGATCGAGCTGGCCTGGCTGCCCGTGCAGGGCTACCAGCGCCTGGGCGACGGCCTCGGCGGCTTCCTCGAGCGCCTGATCCTGCCGAGCGTCACGCTGGCCGTCGTGTTCGTCGCGCTCATCGCCCGCATCACGCGGGCCAGCGTGCTGGAGGTGCTCAACGCCGACTACGTGCGCACGGCGCGCGCCAAGGGCCTCTCCGAGCTGCCGGTGATGCTGCGCCACGTGCTGCGCAACGCCGCGGTGCCGATCGTGACCGTCATCGGCCTGGGGCTGGCCGTCCTCATCGGCGGCGTCGTCGTCACCGAGTCGGTGTACGCCATCCCCGGGCTCGGCCGCCTGACCGTGGACGCGGTGCTGGCGCGCGACTATCCAACCGTGCAGGCCGTCATCTTGATCTTCTCCGCCGTGTACGTGCTGATCAACCTGCTGGTGGATCTTTCCTACACCCTGCTCGACCCGCGGATCCGCTACTGATGCGGCTGGGCAACCGGAGCGCGCTGCTGGGCGGCGCGATCTTCGCGCTGATCGTCGCCATCGGGCTGCTGGCGCCGCTGCTGGCGACGACCGATCCCACCCAGATCGATCCCACCGCCCGCAACAAGCGGCCGGGCGCGGAGGCGCTGATCCGGGGCGACGACGGGCGGCCGCACGCGTTCCGGTTCTGGATGGGCACCGACACGCTCGGGCGCGACGTCTACAGCCGCGTCGTCTACGGCGCGCGCGTGTCGCTGATTGTCGGCGTCACGGTGGCGCTCGTCTCTGCCGGCCTCGGTCTCGTCGTCGGCCTGCTGGCCGGCTACCTGCGCTGGCTCGACGCCGTCGTCATGCGCGTGATGGACGGGCTCATGTCCATCCCGGCCATCCTGCTCGCGATCGGGCTGGTGTCGCTCTCGCGGGCGGGCCTGCGCACGGTGATCGTCGCGCTGGTGATCCCCGAGGTGCCCCGGGTCGTCCGGCTGGTGCGCGCGGTCGTGCTCTCGCTGCGCGAGGAGGCTTACGTGGAGGCCGCGGTCGCGCTGGGCGCCCGCACGCCGGCGCTGCTCGTGCGCCACGTGCTGCCCAACACGCTGGCGCCGCTGGTGGTGCAGGCCACGTTCGGCTGCGCCTCGGCGATCCTGCTGGAGGCCATCCTGTCCTTCCTCGGCGTCGGCATCCCGCCGGAGACGCCGACGTGGGGCAACATCATGGCCGAGGGCCGCGCCCTCTTC
>DASSLH010000474.1:0-2024 GCA_035689625.1 Candidatus Methylomirabilota bacterium
ACCGGCTGCCGCTGCTGACCGTCACCTTCAACAACCGCACCTACGGCAACGACGAGGAGCACCAGGCCACGGTCGCCAAGACGCGCGGCCGGCCCGTCGAGAACAAGGTGGTCGGCATCCGCATCGACGACCCGCCGCCCGACTTCGCGCGCATCGCCCAGGGCTTCGGCGTGCACGCGGAGGGGCCGATCGACCACGCCGAGGCGGTGGGCCCGGCACTCCGCCGCGCGCTGGCCGTGGTGAAGGAGCAGCGGCGGCCGGCGCTGGTGGACGTGATCACGTCGCCCTGAGCAAGGAGACCGCCATGGCACGCGACGGCTACCGGATCTTCGACGCCGACACCCACATCATCGAGCCCGCCGAGCCGATCGAGGCCTACCTGGCCGGCGGCGACCGCGCCAAGCTGGCGGCGCTCGGCCCGGTGATCGGCCGCGCGCCCGCCAAGGCGGGGATGTCGCGCTATCGCATCGGCAAGACGCCCAAGCTCAATCGCCGGCTGGGCTCACGCGAGCGTGTGGATCCGCCGTCGGCGTCCGCGCGCGGCTCGCGCGACGGCGGCACGCCCTGGGACGTCCGCTGGCAGGGGCCGCCGTTTCCCAGCGAGCGCGTGAGCGTCGACCCGCACGCGCGCGTCAAGGACATGGACCTCGAGGGCATCGACGTCAACATGGTGCTGCCCTCGGGCAGCGTGCCGGGCTTCTGCGCCCTCGACGACGTTGCCCTCGAGCAGGCCATGTACCAGGCGTACCACCGCTTCCTCGAGCAGTACTGCGCGCCCTATCCGGACCGGCTGACCAGCCTCATCCTCGTGTCGGCGCGCGACGTCCCCGGCTCGCTCGCCGAGCTGCGCCGCTGCGCGGCCCAGGCCTGGCCGGTGGGCGTCTTTCCGATCTGTCCGCCCGACCTGTCGCTCGACGATCCCGTCTGGGAGCCGATCTGGGCGGCGGCCGCCGAGCACGACCTCACGGTCGTCATCCACTCGTTCACGATGACCGTGCCCTATCCGCCCGGCGTCTGGGACACCTGGGACAACGTCTTCCTGCAGCGCGCCGCCGGCCACGTCTGGAACGCGCAGCGCAACATGGCGGCGCTGATCGGCGCCGGCGTGCTCGACCGCTACCCCGCACTGCGCCTGACCGCGCTCGAGTGCGGTCACGGCTGGCTGCCCTCGTGGGCGGCGCGGCTGGACGAGCTGGCCGAGATGTCACGCCACACGCTGCCGCCGCTGAAGCGGAAGCCGAGCGAGTACATCCGCGGCCCGCAGTACTTCCAGAGCATCCAGCTCTACGAGGGCGAGCTCTCGCTCCGCCACGCCATCGAGGCGCTGGGCGAGGACACGCTGATGTTCGCGACCGACTATCCGCACTCGGAGAGCTGGTTCCCGAAGTCGGTCGACACCGTGCTGGGCTGGACGTCGCTGGGCGCGACGGCCCGCCGCAAGCTGCTCTGGGACAACGCCGTCCGCTGCTATCGCCGATACAGGGTACGCGAACTCCCAGAATAGCGACGCGATCTCCCACCGGCGCGCGGACGACGAGGACTTGCGGTGTGGCACGCCGCTTGCCTCGCGCGCGGGGCAGGGAGGTGTCACCCATGAAGCGTTTGCTGATTGCGCTGGCACTCGCCGACCTTCTCGCCGGTCCCGCCTTCGCCGCCTCCGGCGAGCCGCGCCTGCTGCAGGGAACGATCGAATGGCCCTCGACCTTGACCAGCGAGCCGATCGTCATCGTGCGCGGCGACGACGGACGCGTGTACTCGGTGGACGTGGCCGGCGCCGTGCGCCACGCGACGACCGGTCTGCGAGGCGGCGCCCGGGTGGCCTTCCTGGGCCTGGAGGGCTCGAGATCGCACGAGATCACGGCCCTCGTCATCGCCGATGGCGACGCCGCTCAGCTCGCGCGCCTGCTCTCCCAGGGCCTGGCGCCGGTGACGACTCCCACGCCGGTCGCCTCGGCCGCGACGCCGCCCGCCGCCGCGCCGCCGCCGGCCGTGACGTCGCCGGTCGCGGTCGTCGCGCCGAGCAC
>DASSLH010000475.1:0-7014 GCA_035689625.1 Candidatus Methylomirabilota bacterium
CGACAACGCCGAGCCGATCATCTACGTGCGCGGCCGCGGCGCCATGGTGCAGGACTTCGGCGGCCACGAGATGATCGATGGGCTGTCGGGTCTGTGGAACGTCAACGTCGGCCACGGCCGCGGCGAGCTCGCCGACGCCGCCGCCGCGCAGATGAAGGAGCTGGCCTACTTCTCCGGCTACGTCGGCTCCTCCAACATCCCGGCCATCACGCTGGCCAGCAAGCTCGTGCAGCTCGCGCCCGACATGCACGGCATCTTCTTCACGACCGGCGGCGCCGAGGCCGACGAGTCGGCGTTCAAGACCGCGCGCTTCTACTGGAAGGCCAAGGGCAAGCCCGACAAGATCAAGGTCATCGCGCGCCAGAACGCCTATCACGGCGTCACCCAGCAGGCGATGAGCGCCACCGGCATGCCGGCCTACTGGAAGATGTTCGAGCCGCGCGTGCCCGGCTTCGTGCACATCCCGACCTGCTATCCCTACCGCGTGCAGGACGGCAAGCCGGGCGAGACGGCCGGCCAGACGGCGGCGCGCCTGCTGGAGGAGGCGATCCTGCGCGAGGGGCCGGACACGGTGGCCGCGTTCATCGCCGAGCCGATCCACGGCGGCGGTGGCGTCATCTACCCGACCGACGACTACTTCCCGCTGGTCCGCCAGATCTGCGATCGCCACCAGGTGCTGTTCATCGCCGACGAGGTCATCACCGGCTTCTGCCGCACCGGCAAGTGGTTCGCGACCACGCACTGGAACGTGAAGCCCGACATCCGCTCGTTCGCCAAGGGCGTCACGTCCGGCTACCTGCCGCTGGGCGGCATCATGGTCAGCCGCGCCATCAAGGAGGCGATCGACGGCGTGAAGCCCGAGGACCGCTGGATGCACGCCTACACGTACTCGGGCCACCCGACCTGCTGTGCCGTGGGCCTCAAGAACATCGAGATCATGGAGCGCGAGCGGCTGGCCGACAACGCCGCCAAGATGGGCGACCGGCTCTTCGCCGGCCTGAAGGAGGCGTTCAAGGACCATCCCAACGCCGGCGACATCCGCGGCGGCAAGGGCCTGCTGGCCGCGCTGGAGCTGGTGCAGGACCGGGCCACCAAGCAGAACTTCCCCGCCGACAAGAAGGTGGGGCCGCGGCTGCAGGCCGAGATGATGAAGCGCGACGTGATCACCCGCGTGCGACCCGTGTCGGGGCCGCATCCCGCCAACGGCGACACCGTGTTCTACGCGCCGCCGCTGGTGGTGACCGAGAAGGAGGTCGACCGGCTGGTGTCGGTCACGCGCGACGCGGTGAAGGCCGTGCTCGGCGTCTGAGCCGCCGTGAGGCTCATCACGGCGCACCGCATCCTGATCCTGGCGGCGATCGCGTTCTTCGTCTTCTACGGGGTGCTGCGGGGACGCGTCTACCTCGCGCGCGGCGACACGATGGATCTCGTGCAGACCATCGTGGCGTTCGTGATCGTCTTCGGCCTGCAGTGGTACTTCCGCTCGCTGGCGGGATGGGGCAAGCGCTAGCCACCGCCACCCTGATCTACGATGCGGAGTGCGCAATGTGCCGGGCCAGCGCGCTGTGGCTCATGCGCCGGGCGATGTCGCGCGGGGCGCTGGAGATCCTGCCGTGCCGCTCCGGCGTCCGCGCCGAGCGCTTCCCCCAGGTCACGGAGACGGCGTGCCTGACGGCCATGCAGCTCGTGCTGCCCGACGGCCGCGTGCTGGCCGGCGCCGACGCCGTGCCCGAGCTGTTCCGCCGCATCCGCGGCTGGGGCTGGCTCGCCGCGCTCTTCGGGCTGCCGCCGGTGCGGCCGCTCGCGCGGCGCGTCTACGCCTGGGTCGCCCGCAACCGGATGAAGATCTCCTGCGCGCTCGGCTCGCGCCCGTCGTGAGCGAGATCGCCGCGCCGTTCGACGTCTATCGCGACGTCGTGCGCCCCGAGTGGATCGACCACAACGGCCACATGAACGTCGGCTACTACCTGGTCGTCTTCGACTTCGCCACCGACGAGTTCTTCCGCTGGGTGGGGCTGGACGCCGGCCATCGCGAGGCGCAGAACGTCACCACGTTCTGTCTCGAGGCCCACGTGACGTACCAGCGCGAGGTCCGCGGCGGCGATCCGCTGCGCTTCACCACGCAGCTGCTCGGCCACGACGCCAAGCGCATCCACTACCTGCACGCCATGTACCACGCGGGCGAGGGCTATCTGGCCTCCACCAACGAGCTGATGTCGCTGCACGTGGATCTTGCCACGCGGCGCGGCGCCCCCATGCACGCGAGCGTGCTGGCCCGGCTGGCCGGCATCCAGAAGGCGCACGACCGGCTGCCGCGGCCGCCCCAGGCCGGCCGCCGCATCGGCCTCACGCAGGCGCCGACGACGCGCTGACGGCGGTCAGCCCGTGCGAAGCGCCGTCGTCACCGGCACGCGGGCGGCGCGGATTGCGGGAAGGAGGCCGCCGACGGCGCCGATGACGAGCGCGCCGGCCAGACCCTGCGCCACCAGGCCGCGCGTCACGCGAAAGTCGAAGGCGACCTGCGAGAACGTGTTGAAGTTCAACGTCGACAGCGACGCGCCGTCACAGTACACGTACGCCACCGCCGCCCCGGCGGCGCCGCCGACGAGCGCCAGCGCCAGCGCCTCGGCCATCACCGACACGACGACCGGCGCTCCGCCGAAGCCGATCGCGCGGAGCGTGGCGATTTCGGTCTGGCGGCTGGCGATGGCCGAGTACATGCAGTTCAGCGCGCCGAACGTGGCGCCGATCGCCATGAACGTCGCCACGCTGTAGCCGAGGACACCGATCAGCCGCGTCAGGATGGAGGCCTGCTTGGCATAGTATTCCGGCTCTCGCAGCACGGTGATCGACAGTCGGCGGTCGCGCGCGACCGACTCTCGCAGCGCCGCCAGGCCGCTGTCCGAGGCGTCGGCGAGGCTCGCGGTGACCGATTGAAAGCCCGTCCGGCGGAAGGCGGACAGCGCGACCTCGGCATCGGCCCAGATCTCCGACTCGTGGACGTCACCGCCGCTCTCGAACGCTCCCACCACGGTCCAGTCGCTGTCCCGGAAGGCGATGCGCGAGCCGACGTCGAGCCCGGCGAACGTGCGGGCGGCCTTGCGGCCCACGATGACCTCGCGCCGGCCCGGCTCGAAGGGCCGACCTTCCACGAGATGGACCTCGTCGCGGACGGCGAAGGCCGCGGGCTGCACGCCGCGGAATGGCACGTTGTTCGGCGCCGTCTCGCCCCGCCGGGGCAGATCCACCATGACGACCAGCTCGGCCGAGATGAGCGGCCGGCCGGCGGCCGCGCGCGCCACGCCGGGGAGGTTGGCCAGCACGGTCGCCTGGTCGCGCGCGACGCCGCTCGTCAATTCCGCATCCGAGCCGGCGCGCAGCATGATCACGCGCGAGGGGCGACCGGTGGTGGCCAGGGTGTGACGGAAGCCCTCGGCCATCGCCAGCACCGACACGAGCACGCCGACGACGCCCGCGATGCCGACGACCACGACCAGCGACGTGCCGAGCCGGCTCGGGATCGTCCTCAGGTTGATGAGCGTGATGTGCGCGACCTGGTTCATCCGGGACATGGCGTCACCGGTGCCCGGCCAGCGCGTCCACGATGCGCAGCCGGTTCACGCGCAGCGCGGGCGGCAGCCCGATCGCGACCGCCAGCGCCGCCGTCACGCCGGCCGCCCACAGCCACGTGGCGGGTTCCACGAACAGCGGCGGGAAACGCCCGCTGGCGGCGGCGTTCAGCGCCGGCAGCATCGCGACCGCCGTCGCCATCCCGAGCGCGGCACCGAGCGCGAGCAGCAGCGCCGCCTCGCCGAGCACCAGGGCGGCGACCGCGGTGTTCGAGAAGCCGAGCGTCTTCAGGACCGCCAGCTCCGGAATGCGCTCTCGAATGGCCTGGGCCATCGTGTTACCGGTCAGGATCAGGATCGTGAAGAAGACCGCAAAGAGGATGCGGGTCACGAGGGCGCCGATGTCGCCGATCTGCTTGGCGAAGCCGAGCGCGAACTCCTTCTCGGGCGCCGTCTTCGTCTCGTCTGGCGAGTTGGCGAACTGCCGGTCGATCTCGGCCGAGACCGCGCGCGCCTGCTGGGCGTCGGCGACGCGGACGATGTACCAGCCGGTCTTGCCCCGATTGAACTGTCGCGCCTCGTCGAAGTGCGCCACGTTGATCAGGACGACCTCGGTGTTGGCGCGGACGGCCGGATCCTCGGCGTCGAAGATCCCCACGAGATCGAACTCCCAGTCGAGGCTGCCGTCGGTCCTGGCGTGGATCTCCGACGAGATCGGCAGCTTCTGGCCGACCGTCCAGCCGTAGCGGTCGGCGAGCCGCTTGCCGGCGATGGCGCCGGTCCGCGTCGCGGCGAACGCCGCGCGCTGCTCGGGCGCGATGACGAACTCGGGGTACATGGCCAGATAGCGCTCCGGATCCACGGCGAAGACCGCGAACGCGTTGCTCTCGTTCTGGTACTTCGCGCCGAACCAGTCGGCATACGCGACGCCGACGACGCCCGGCACGCGCTCGATCCGGCTCGCGTACGCCATCGGCAGCGGCTCGATGATCGAGTACCGCGCGGTGGTGAGCAGCCGCTTGGCGTCGGCGCTGTCGGCCCCGGACTCGAAGGCGGTCTCGACCGCCTGGAGCAGCCCGAACAGCAGGAAGGCGACGCCGACCGACAGCACGGTCAAGGTCGTCCGCGTCTTCTTGCGGAAGAGCTGCGCCCACAGCAGCGGAAGGTACTTCACGCGCCGAACCCGTTGCCCTCGGCCAGCGTGCCCTTGTCCAGGCGCAGCCGCCGGCGCGCGTACTCGGCCGCCTTGGGGTCATGCGTCACCATCACGATCGTCTTGCCGTGCTCGCGGTTGAGCGTCTGGAGCAACGACATGATCTCGTGGGCGGTAACCCGGTCGAGGTCGCCGGTCGGCTCGTCGCAGACGAGCAGCGTCGGATCCGAGACGATGGCCCGGGCGATCGCGACGCGCTGCTCCTGGCCGCCCGACAGCTCCCGGGGCTTGTGCCGCGCGCGCTCGCGCAGGCCGACCAGCGTCAGTGCGATCTCCGCGCGCCGCCGCCGCTCGTCCCCGCCCAGGTCGGTGAGCAGCAGCGGCAGCTCGACGTTGCGCTGGGCCGACAGCACCGGCAACAGGTTGTAGAACTGGAAGACGAAGCCGACGTTGGCGGCGCGCCAGCGCGCCAGCTCGCCGCTCGAGAGCCGATCGATGCGGCGGCCGTCCACCACGATGCTGCCGGCGGTCGGGACGTCGAGGCCGCCGATGAGGTTGAGCAGCGTGGTCTTGCCGGAGCCGGACGGACCCATGAGGGCGACGAAGTCACCGCGCGGGATGTCGAGGTCGATGCCGTGCAGCACCTCGATGGCCTCGCCTCCGCGGCGGTACGTCTTCGTCACGCCGCGGATCTCGACCAGCACGTTCACTTGTCGGCGACCCGCACCGTCCCACCGTCCTTCAGCGAAGGCGGCGGCGCCACCACCACGCGCTCGCCGGGACTCACGCCCTTCACGATCTCGCGCTCGGTTCCGACGGTACGGCCGGGCGCGACGGTCCGGCGCTCGACCCGGCCGCCGGCGTACACGAACACCGCGTCGCCGCGCACGGCGTCCGCCGGGACCAGCACACCGGTGGCGGCGGGCGCGGCGGCGCCCGGAGCCGCGCTCAGGAAGGCCACGCGGACGCCCATGTCCGGGACGATGCGGGGATCCTTCGACTGGATGGCGATGCGCACCTTGACCGTCGCCTTGCTGCGATCGGCGGTCGGGATGATGGCGATGACCGACCCCGGGATCTTCCATTCCGGGTAGGCGTTCAACATCGCCTCCACCGGCTGACCCGGCGCCACCCGGTTGATGAAGGACTCGTTGACGTCGACCTGGATCTCCAGCGAGTCCATGTCCACGATCGTCCCGATGCCCGTGCGGGTGAAGCCGCCGCCGGCGGAGATCGGCGAGATCATCTCGCCGGGCTGGGCGGCCTTGGCCACGACGATCCCGCTGAACGGCGCCCGGATGACGGTGTTATCGAGCTGCACCTGCGCGAGCGTCAACGACTCAGCGGCGACGCGGATCTGCTCTCGGGCGGCGGCCAGCTTCGCGCGCAACGTGTCGCGCTGGGCGCGGGCGGCGTCCATCGACTGCTCGGCGACCAGCTGCCGGCTGAACAGCTCCTGTGAGCGCGTGTAGTCGCGCTCGGCCTGCGCGAGCTGGGCCCGGATCTCGCCATCCTGCGAGCGGGCGGCAGCCAGCTGCGCGCTCGCCAGCGCGACCTGCTGCCGGGCCTCCGTATCGTCCAGCCGGGCGAGGACGGCGCCCTCGGTGACGCGCATGCCCTCGTCGATCAGCACCTCGGTGACCTTGCCGGTGATCTTGGCGGACACCGTCGCCTGGCGGCGTGCCGTCACGTAGCCGCTGGCATCGAGAACCGAGTCGATGCCGCCGCCGGCCGTCGCTCCCGCGCGCGCGACGGCCGTTCGCACGACGGGCGTGGTGAGCCGGGCCCACGTGAAGGCGACCCCCACGGCAAGCACCGCGACGAGGACGGCGCCGACCACCCACCAGCGTCGCCGGCTGCGCGGCGGCCGCTCGTGACGGTCGATGCGCAGCTCGCGCAGCAATTCGGACGCGTCCATGGCACCTTCTGGCTTCACGGGCAACCCATTCAGTGTGCCACAGCCGTCGGCAACCGGCGCGGCCGGCCGAGCGCCCCGAACGGCGGAGCGCCAGTCAGGCGCGCGCCGCCCCGGCGTCCCCGGGCGTGCGGCCCCAGACGAACAGGTGCAGCCGGCCGGCGACGATCGGCCCCTGGGCGCCCTGGGCGTGGAACGCCTCCAGCCACGCGCGCCGCTCGGCTTCGGTGATGGCGCCGACCTTGAGCGCCACCGCCGCACAGCGCTCGGCCAGGTTGCCGTAGAAGCTCTTGGGGTCGCTCTCGATCGGGAAGAACCCGCGGGCGCCGACGTCCACGAAGCCGGCGCGGTGGAAGAGCTGCGGCAGCCGCCGGACG
>DASSLH010000476.1:0-6027 GCA_035689625.1 Candidatus Methylomirabilota bacterium
GGCAACATCGTGGCGACCTACGGCCGCCCGCAGGCGCGCGTGCACGCGCTGCAGGTCGAGGTCAACGCCGCCCTGCTGATGACGGTCAGCGGCGAGGAGTTCGTCGAGCGCGTCAAGCGCGGCGAGATTCCCGACAAGGCCGAGGCCACCATCGCGCGGGTGCGCGATTGCCTGCGCGACGTCGTCGCTGCGCTGCCCGCCGCGGTCGGCGCCTAGCCGTCAGGCGGCGATCTTGGCCAGCAGCTCGATCGCCTGGGGTTGCTCGGTGCTGATCGTCAGCCCGGTGATCCCGCACTCGGCCCAGGCGCGGTAGCGGTCGGCGATCCGCGCGGGCGGCCCGACCAGCGCCATCTCGTCGCAGAACTCGTCGGGCACCGCGGCGATCGCCTCGTCCTTGCGCTTGGCCAGGAACAGCTCCTGGATGCGCTGGGCGGCGTCGCCGAAGCCGCGGCGGACCATCATCTCCGTGTGGAAATTCTTGTCGCGGTGGCCCATGCCGCCGACGTAGAGCGCCACGCGCGGCTTGAGCTTCGCCAGCGCGCCGCGCACGTCGTCGGTGATGGCGACCTCCACGCGCGGCTGGATCTCGAAGCCGGCGAAGCCCTTGCCGCCGCCGGCGCGCCGGAAGCCCTCCTCCAGCCACGGTCGCAGCATCGGCATCAGCCGCGGCACGAAGCCGAGGGGCAGCCAGCCGTCGGCGACCTCCGCCGTGAGCTTGACGTTGGCCTCGGTGCCGGTGCCGAGCCAGATCGGCAGCCGGGGGTTCGTGTGCAGGATGGACATCAGCGGCTTGCCGACACCGAGCGCGCCGGGCCCGGTGTAGGGCAGCGAGATCTCGCGCCCGGCATGGCTCACCGGCTCCTTGCGCTCGAGCACCTTGCGCATGATCGCGACGTAGTCGCGCAGCCGCCAGTACGGCTTGCCCCACGGCTGGCCGTACCAGCCCTCGACGATCTGCGGCCCCGACACGCCGAGGCCCGCGATGACGCGGCCGCCGCCGGCCAGCGCGTCCACCGTCGCCGCCGCCATCGCTGCCGCCGCCGGCGGGCGGGCGGCGAGCTGCATGATGCCGGTGCCGAGACGAATGCGCTTGGTCAGCGCGGCGAGATAGGCGAGCGGCGTGATCGCGTCGGAGCCGTAGGCCTCGGCCGTCCACACCGAGTCGAAGCCCAGGCGCTCGGCCAGCCGCACCGAGTCGAGGGGCAGCTTCAGCTCCGCGCCCGAGTAGCCGATGCTGAGTCCGAGCTTCATGGCGACGCGCCCTCCTGGCCGTGACGCTGCGCCGGGAGCATCGCCCGGCGGGCGCGCGGCGTCAAGCGCGGCGCCGGCTATGCGCTGACGGTTTCCGGGACGGGCGCAGCCGCCTCTGCGGAGGTGGACGGCGTGGCGAGGCCGCACTCGACGATCTTGTAGAGGAGCGCCTTGTAGCTGATCTGCAGCAGTCGCGCCGCCTTGGCCCGGTTCCAGTGGACGCGCTCGAGGACCTCGGCGATGACGATGCGCTCGGCGTCCCGGGCGGCCTGGCGCGCGATGATCTTGAGACCGAGCTGCCCGGCCGAGGCGCCGGCGGCGACGGCGGCCCGGGCGGCGACGCCGGCGGAGGTCGCGCCGACGGGCCCGTCGAGATCGACGCGGCCCAGCACCACCGCGCGCTTGACCGCGTTCTCGAGCTCGCGCACGTTGCCCGGCCAGGGATGCTCGAGGAAGGCCTGGCGCGCCGCCGGCGACAGCGTCAGCGTGCCGCCGTACTGCTTGTTGGCGGCCGCCAGGAAGACGTCGAGCAGGCCCGGGATCTCGTCGCGGCGCTCGCGCAGCGGCGGGATGCGCATCTCGATCACATTGAGCCGGTAGTAGAGGTCCTCGCGGAAGCGTCCCTGCGCGATCTCCGCCAGCAGGTCACGGTTGGTCGCGGCCAGCACGCGCACGTCGTTGTCAAGCACGCGCGCGCCCCCGATGCGGGTGAACTCACCGTCCTGGAGCACGTGCAGGAGCTTGGCCTGCAGGCGCAGGGGGACCTCGCCGATCTCGTCCAGCAGGATCGTGCCCTGGCGGGCCTGCTCGAACTTGCCGGGCCTCTCGCGGTCGGCGCCGGTGAAGGCGCCGCGCTCGTGGCCGAACAGCTCGGATTCCAGCAGCTCGCCGGGCAGCGCCGCGCAGTTGACCTTGAGGAACTGCCGCGCCGCGCGCGGCGAGGCGCGATGGATCTCGCGCGCCACGACTTCCTTGCCGACGCCGCTCTCGCCCGTCAGCAGCACGGCGGCATCGGTGGCCGCCACCTTGCTGACCATGTCGCGGACCGCGCGCATCCCGGGACTCGTGCACACCTCAAGGGCATTCATGCCGGCTCCCTCCGCGGCAAGACCCCTGTGCACATTTGTGGCCAGACCTGGCTCGTGCTTTTCGGCCAGAATTGCTGCAGACTGGAGCGCGATACGACCCCGATGTCAGTCTTACAAAGCGGCCGCTTGTAACCGTTACACGAGCGCCGCGGAGATCAGGCCATGAAGGTGCGCATCGGAGTGGGCGCCGCCGCGGCCGCCTCGACACCGGACACGCTGGGCGAGATCGTTGCCGGCATGGACGCGCTCGGCTTCGACTCGCTGTGGCTCTCGGAGGTCCTCACCGGCCCCGTGCTCGATCCGGTCGTGGGCCTGGCGTGGGCGGCGGCCGCCAACCCGCGGCTCAAGCTCGGTACCACCGCGCTCCTGCCCGGGCGCAACGTCGTGCGCCTGGCCAAGCAGCTGGCCAGCCTGGACGTGCTCTGCCGCGGCCGGCTGCTGGTGACGCTCGTGCCCGGGCTCACCTACGCGCCCGAGCGCGATGCGATCGGCCTGGATCCCAAACGGCGTGGCGCGTTCATCGACGAGGCGCTACCGCTGCTGCGGCGGCTCTGGGCCGGCGAGACGGTGAGCCACGAGGGCGCGGCCGGCAGCTTCCGCGACGTGAAGCTCACGCCGCTGCCCGTGCAGCAGCCGCTCGAGGTCTGGCTGGGCGGCACCGCGCCGGCCGCGCTGGAGCGCTGCGGACGGCTGTCGGACGGCTGGCTGCCGTCGCTGTGCACGCCCGAGGAGGCGGCGGCCGGGCGCGCCGTCATCGAGGAGGCGGCGGCGAAGGCCGGGCGCTCGATCAGCGCCGAGCACTTCGGCATGAGCCTCGGCTACGCGCGCACGGCGCTCGATCCCGCCACCGCGCGGGTGATGGCCGCGCGGCGCCCGCGCTCCGTCGAGCTGACGCCGGTCGGACTGCCGGCGCTACGCGCGCTCATCGAGCGCTTCCTCGCGGTCGGCTTCTCCAAGTTCGTGCTGCGCCCCGTGCAGCCGCCGCCATCGTGGCGCCAGGAGCTGGAGGCGCTGGCGGCGGCGGTCGGTGACCTGCAGACGTGACGACGGCATTCGCTGTCTGAAAAGAGAGACATTGAGCGGGCACGCCGACTCGCCTATCGTGGTCACGGAGATGAAGGGAGCGCCGCTGCCGCTCTGGCGGATTCCGCGCGTCCGCTACGATCGCCTCGTCGAGGCTGGCCTGTTCGGGCCCGACGACCGCGTCGAGCTGCTGGACGGCTTACTGATCGCGCGTGAGCCCCAGGGGGGACGGCACGCCGTGGTCGTGGGTCTCGTGCGGGCCGCGCTCGAGAAGGCGTTCGGCCGCGCCTACCATATGCGAGAGGAAAAGCCGATCGCCCTCGACCCGCACTCCGAGCCCGAGCCCGACGTCGTGGTCGTCGCCGGCCGCTTTCGTGACTACCTGCACGCGCACCCATCGCGGCCGGTGCTCGTCGTCGAGGTCGCCGACACCTCGCTGGCACTCGACCGCCTGCGCAAGGGCCGGCTCTACGCGCGGGCGGGGATCGCCGATTACTGGGTCGTCAACCTGGTCGACGAGGTGCTGGAGGTCTATCGCAAGCCCGTGAAGGCCGCAGCGGCGCAGCGCGAATGGCGATACGACTCGGTCCGTCGGCTCCGTCGGACGGCGACGGTCACGCCGCTGGCGGCGCCGCGGGCGCGCATCCGCGTGTCGGCGCTCCTGCCGTGAGCGATCCGCTCGCGCAGTTCCGCCTCGACGGCCAGGTGGCGGTGGTCACCGGCGGCGCCAGCGGCATCGGCCGCGTCGTCGCCGACGCGTTCGAGGGCGTCGGCGCCAAGGTGGCGCGCGTGGACCTGGCCGGCGGCGACGGCGTCCACAAGGCCGACGTCGCCGACGAGGCCCAGGTGAAGGCGGCGTTCGCCGACATCGTCGCCCGCCACGGCCGGCTCGACGTCCTCTTCAACAACGCCGGCATCGCCATCCGCGAGCCCAGCACCGAGCTGAGCCTGGAGAAATGGAACACGGTGGTCGCCGTGAACATGACCGGCGTGTTCCTGTGCGCGCGGGAGGCGGCCCGCCACATGCTCGCCGGCGGCCGCGGCGGCAGCATCGTCAACACCGCCTCGATCATGGGCCTCTCGGGTGGGGGCCTCTACCCGAACATCTCCTACCAGGCGACCAAGGGCGCGGTCGTGAACATGACGCGCGCGCTCGCCGTCGAGTGGGCGCGACAGGGCATCCGCGTGAACGCGATCGCGCCGACGTGGGTGCGCACTCCGCTCACCCGCGCGATCACCGATAGCCCCGAGCTGATCCGGCGCATCGAGCAGCTCACGCCGATGGGCCGGCTGGCCGAGCCCGAGGAGATGGTCGGCGCCGTCCTGTTCCTCGCCTCGCGGGCCTCGGCGATGGTCACCGGCCACACGCTGGCGGTGGACGGCGGCTTCCTCGCCCAGTAACGCGCGCTCAGGCCGGCTCCAGCCCCACGATCTCGTTGAAGCGGCCCAGGCCGATGAACAGCGTGGTATGCGCGGCCAGCTCGATGATCTCCGCCTCCGAGAAGTGGCGTCGCAGCTCCGCCCACTGCGCGTCGTCCACCTTGCGGTGATCGACGGCCATCTTCTCGGCGAAGCGGATCGCCGCCCGCTCGCGCGACGTCAGCAGGTCCGATGTCTCGTCGTCGATCGCCGCGATCTTGTCCTCGGTCGCTCCCGCATGCCGGGCCCCGGCATAGCGCACGCTCAGTCAGTACTGGCACCCGTTGAGCCCGGCCACCTTCAGCCGCACCAGCTCGCGCAGCGCGGGATCGAGCGAGCCCTCGCGCGCGAGCGCGCCGCGAAACGCCGCCAGCGCCTTGAGCACGGCCGGGTTCTTCGCGTACGTGCGCGTGCTGGCCGACGTGCCGGCCTGACGCTCGGACTCCTCGCAGAGATGGCGGATCTCGTCGTCGACCTCCCCGATGCGCAGCGGCTCGATCCTCGCCATGGTCGGCTCCTCCTCAGCCCGGGATGCAGGCGGTGACGGTGATCTCGATCAGCAGCTCGGGCGCGTTCAGCGCGGCGACGGTGACCGTCGTGCGCGCCGGCTTGCTGGCCGGGAAGTACTTGCCGTACTCCTCGTTGTAGGCGGCCAGGTCGCTCACGCGCGTGAGGTAGGTCGTCGCCGTCAGCACGTTGTCCAGCGACGTGCCGGCCGCGGCCAGGATGGCCTTGATGCGCTCCAGGATGTTGCGCGTCTGCTCGCGCACGTCCTTGCCGACCTGGCCGGTGACCGGGTGGCGGCCGGTCTGCCCCGCCACGAACACCAGGTTGCCGAAGCGGGTGGCCGCCGAGAGGTTGGGGTTCGGCGCAGCGGTGCCGACGGTGACGATCTCTTTCCTGGGCATGGTCAAGGGCTCCTCTCCCGGCGCACTATACTCCGGTGGCCCGCATCGACCTGCGCCACGTGTGCAAGAGCCTCCGCGACAGCCGCGGCGCGTCGTTCTCGATCCGCGACGTCACGCTGCGCGTGCACGAGGGCACGACGCTGGTCGTGCTGGGCCCGAGCGGCTGCGGCAAGACGACGCTGCTGCGGCTCATCGCCGGCCTGCTGCCGCCCGACTCCGGCGAGGTCCGCTACGACGGCATGGACGTGGCCGAGGTGCCCCCGGGCGAGCGGCGCATCGGCATGGTCTTCCAGGGCTACGCGCTCTACCCGCACGTGACCTCGCGCCGCAACGTGCTC
>DASSLH010000477.1:0-3965 GCA_035689625.1 Candidatus Methylomirabilota bacterium
CGCGCGCCGGTCGTCGAACCGCCGAAGCCCGTCGTGCCGGCCGCCGCCGCGGTGGAGACGCCGCCCGTGCCGCCGGCGGAGGTCAAGCGCGAGCTCGTGCGCGTCGGCGAGTCGGTCACGGTGGCCGAGCTGGCCGAGAAGATGCGTCGCAAGTCGGGCGAGGTGATCAAGGCGCTCATCGAGCTGGGTGTGATGAAGATGGTCAACGACCTGCTCGACCCGACCGAGGCCAAGCTCGTCGCCGACAAGTTCAACGTCGACGTGGAGATCCGCTCGGTCGAGGGCGACGTCATCGAGGAAGAGGGCGAGACCGATCCCACCGCGCTGCAGCTGCGGCCGCCGGTGGTGACGGTCATGGGCCACGTCGACCACGGCAAGACCTCGCTGCTGGACGCCATCCGCAAGTCGAAGGTCGCCGAGAAGGAGCACGGCGGCATCACGCAGCACATCGGCGCCTACCAGGTGCTGACCAGCCACGGCAAGGTCACGTTCCTGGACACGCCGGGCCACGAGGCGTTCACGGCCATGCGCGCGCGCGGCGCCCAGGCCACGGACATCGTCATCCTGGTCGTGGCCGCCGACGACGGCGTGATGCCGCAGACGGTGGAGGCCATCAACCACGCGCGTGCCGCCGACGTGCCAATCCTCGTGGCCGTCAACAAGATCGACAAGCCCGAGGCCGATCCCGACCGCGTCAAGCGCGAGCTGGCCAACCACAACCTCGTGCCCGAGGAGTGGGGCGGCCAGACGATCTTCGTGCCGACGTCGGCCAAGAAGGGCACCGGCATCGACCAGTTGCTCGAGATGACGGCGCTGCAGTCCGAGGTGCTGGAGCTGAAGGCCAACCCCACGCGGGCGGCGCGCGGGGTGATCATCGAGGGCCGGCTCGATCGCGGCCGCGGTCCCGTCGCGACCGTGCTCATCCAGAACGGCACGCTGCGCGAGAGCGACGCGGTCGTCGTCGGCGCGCACTCTGGCCGCATCCGCGCGCTGATCGATCCGACCGGCAAGAAGGTGAAGACGGCCGGGCCGTCGGACGCCGTTGAGTTGCTCGGCCTCTCGGGCGTGCCGGCGGCCGGCGACGTCCTCGTCGCGGTGTCCGACGAGCGCAAGGCGCGGCAGATCGCCGGCATGCGCGCGGATCGCGACAAGAGCAAGGTGAAGGCCGCCACCCGGATCACGCTGGAGGGCCTGCAGCAGCAGATCAAGTCCGGCGAGATCAAGGAGCTGCGCCTCATCCTCAAGGCCGACGTCCAGGGCTCGGTGGAGGCGGTCGCCGAGGCGCTCGAGCGGCTGTCCACCGACGAGGTCAAGCTGAAGGTCATCCACAGCTCGGTGGGCGCCATCAACGAGGGCGACGTGATGCTGGCCTCGGCGTCCAACGCCATCGTGCTCGGCTTCAACGTCAAGTCCGAGCCGAAGGCCGCCAGCGCCGCCCAGGCCAATGGCGTGGACGTGCGCAGTTACAACGTCATCTACGAGGCGATCAACGACGTCAAGGCGGCCCTCGAGGGCATGCTGGCGCCGGAGATCCGCGAGACCGTGCTGGGCCGGGCGGTCATCAAGCAGATGTTCGTCATCTCCAAGCTGGGACCGGTGTGCGGCTCGCAGGTGCAGGACGGCAAGATCGTGCGCGGGGCCAAGGTGCGCGTGCGCCGCGGCAACACCGTCGCCGGCGAGGGCACGATCACCTCGCTGCGGCGGTTCAAGGACGACGTGCGCGAGGTGCTGACCGGCCTGGAGTGCGGCATCGGCGTGGACGTCAAGGACACCCAGCCCGGAGACATCCTCGAGGCGTACTCGACCGAGGAAGTCGCGCGCACGCTGTAGCGCGCGACGGTACGGGGAGACCGCACGTGTCGCTGGCGCGGGTCGCCCTGGGGATGGTCGAGTTGCACCTGCCGGACGTGGACTCGCTCAAGGGCAAGCGGCACGTGCTCAAGGGCCTCAAGGAGCGCGTGCGCGCGCGCTTCGAGTGCGCGGTGGCCGAGGTCGATCACCAGGACTCCTGGCAGCGCGCCACGCTGGCCGTCGCCTACGTCTCCAGCGACGCCCGCCACGCCAACCAGGTGGTCTCCAAGGCCATGGACTTCATCGAGGACCACGTCGAGGGCCAGGTGCTCGACACGTCCGTGGAGATTCTCTGATGCAGGGCAAGCGGCTCGACCGGGTCAACCAGCTCATCAAGGAAGAGGTCTCGACGCTCCTGCAGCGCGAGCTGAAGGACCCGCGGCTGGGCTTCGTGACGGTGACCGAGGTGGAGACGTCCAAGGACCTGCGCCAGGCCAAGGTGTTCGTCTCCGTGCTTGGCGACGACAAGCAGTGGGCGGCGTCGATGGCGGCGCTGCAGAGCGCGCGCGGCTTCGTCTACAACTGGCTGCGCCACCACCTCGACCTGCGCGTCACGCCCGACATCGAGTTTCGCGCCGACCACTCGATGGAGCACGCGGCGAAGATCCAGTCGCTGCTCAAGAAGGTCCAGGGGCCGTGACGGGCGCGCCCGCCGAGGTCGCCGCGCCGTTCCGGCGCGCGCCCGGGCGCGCGCTGATGCTCGGCCACGTCCATCCCGACGCCGACGTGCTCGGCACGCTGCTCGCGCTAGGGCTGGCGCTGGAGGCGCGCGGCTGGCGCGTCGTCTACGGCGGCCCGCATCCGGCGCCCGGCGCGCTTGGCTTCCTGCCCGGGGTCGAGCGCTACCAGGTGCTGAAGACGGTGGAGGGCGCCTTCGACGTGGCCGTCCTCACCGACTGTCCCAATCCCGCGCGCACCGAGGGGCTCATTGACCAGGCCCGGGCGGCCGCTCCGGTCGTCGTCAACATTGACCACCATCCGGACAACCGCCGCTACGGCCACGTGAACTGGATCGACACCTCGGCCGCCGCCACCGGGGAGATGGTCTACCGGCTGCTCGTGGACCTCGGCGTGACGCTCACGCCGGCGATCGCGACGAACCTGTTCACCGCGGTCCACACCGACACCGGCTCCTTCCGCTACTCCAACGTCACTCCGCTCACGTTCCGCATCGCGGCGGACCTCGTCGCCGCCGGCGCCGATCCGGCCGCCGTCTCCTCGGCGCTCTACGAGCGGCGGGCCGGCGACGCGCTGCGGCTGCTGGGCGCGACGCTGGCGCGCGTGCACGTCAGCGAGGACGGCCGCGTGGCCTGGCTGGCGCTGCCCGCCGACGCGGTGCCCGAGGCCTTCGTCGAGGCCGAGGAGCTGGTGAACTATCCGCGCTCGATCGCCAGCGTGCGCGTCGCCTGCCTGCTGCGCGAGCGCGGCAGCGAGGTGAAGGTCAGCCTGCGCGGCAAGGGCGACGTGGACGTGCAGCGCATCGCCGCGCGCTTCGGCGGCGGCGGCCATCGCAACGCCGCCGGCTTCACGGTCACCGGCTCGCTCGACAAGGTCACCGGCGACGTCCTGGGCGCGGTGCGCGAGGCGCTGGCCTCGTGAGCGGCTCCGGCGTGCTGGTGCTGGACAAGACGGCCGGCGTCACCTCGTTCGACGCCGTCACGCTGGTCCGCCGCCGCCTGGGGCTGCGGCGCGTGGGGCACGCCGGCACGCTCGATCCCGCCGCCACCGGCGTGCTGCCGATCCTGCTCGGCGAGGCCACCAAGCTGAGGCCGTACCTGGCCGACCAGGACAAGGAGTACGTGACCACGCTGCGGCTGGGCGTGACCACCGAGACCGGCGACCTCGGCGGCCGCGTGCTGACGACCGCGGCGGTGCCCCCGCTGAGCCCGGCCGCCCTGGAGGCCGCCTGCCGTCCGTTCGTGGGCCGCATCAAGCAGGTGCCGCCGATGTACTCGGCGGTGCACCACGAGGGCCGGCGGCTCTACGAGCTGGCCCGCCAGGGCGTCGAGGTGCCGCGGGTGCCGCGCGAGGTGCTCGTGCACGCGATCGAGGTCGAGGAGGTCGATGGCGAGAGCGTGCGGCTGCGGATCGTGTGCGGCAAGGGCACGTACGTG
>DASSLH010000478.1:0-2200 GCA_035689625.1 Candidatus Methylomirabilota bacterium
GGCCTCTTCTACGTCGGCGAGCTGCCCACGCACCTGCCGGTCAACGAGAAGGTCCCCAACATCGGCGCCCGCGTCAGCATCCTGTCCGGCAAGGGCGATCTCGTCGCGCGCGTGGGCGGCCGCTTCGCCGGCGAGAAGCCCGGCGAGTTCGTGGCCCCGCACGGCGTGGCCGTCGACTCCCGCGGCGACTTCTACGTGGCGGAGGTGGCGTGGACGGCGGTCGGCAGCAAGGAGAGCCCGCCGCGCGAGATCCGTTCGCTGCAGAAGTTCGCGCGGCAGTGAGGCTGGACGAGGGGGCGATCGCCGCGGCGCTGCAGCGGGCGCCCGGCTGGCAGCGCGCCGGCGACGTCATCCGCCGGCGCTTCGAGCTCCGCGACTTCGCCGAGGCGCTGGTCTTCGTCAACCGCGTCGGCGCGCTGGCCGAGGCGGCCGGCCATCATCCCGACATCGACATCCGGTACAACGCCGTCACGCTCGCGCTGACGACGCACGACGCCGGCGGCCTGACGGCGAAGGACTTCGACCTGGCCCGGGCGGTCTCGATGGAGATGGGGGACGCGACATGGCCCCCATCTCCATCGACTCGGGACGCCCCGGCGTAGCCGGGGCGTCCCTCGGTCTCGCCTGCGTGCTACGACCGGGCGAGGAGCGTGAGCAGCTGGATCTGCTTGGGCATCTCGCGGAACCGGCAGCGCAGCTCCTGCCGCTCGAGCACCTCGACGTAGGCGCCCATGACCATGCGGTAATAGTGATCGTGGCGGCCGGCGGGCCCGCCGTTGTACTCGGTGAGCGCCTCGCGGATGGTCGGCTTGCGCGTCATGATGTCGCGCAGGTACGTCATCGCGAAGTGCGTGTTGACCACGGGATCGGCGAGATCGCCGAGGTCGCGGGGGCCGCTGCCCTTGGCGACGGCGGGCCGCTTGAACGGGCCGGCGACCGGCTCCAGCAGGGCGGCCGTGGACGGCTTGATCTGGAACAGTCCGATCTCGCCGGCCGCGCCGACGGCGTCCTGCTTGAACTCCGATTCGACCTCCGCCTGCGCCAGCACCAGGCAGTGATCGATGTTGGTGCGCTGCGCCTCTCGCAGCAGGGCGTCCGGGAACCGGCGGAACGCGCTGATCGGGGCCTGCGGGTTCCGCTGGGCCACGTACTCCAGGATGGAGCGGTTGAGCCGCTCAGCGTCCGCCTCTCCGGCAATGGCGATCACGTGTCGCGTCAGGAGTAGACCCCCGAACGTGACAGCAACCGCCAGCGCCAGGATCGCGATGGCTCTGCTCATGCTCATACAGCCTCCTCTTGGTGTCGCGTTTCGAGCTGTCTTTGGCCCTGCAGGGATGAACGGACGAATGAAAGAAGTGCAGCGAAGGTAGCACGCGACCCCGGGCTACGCAATAGGTCGTTGTTACGTGGGTAAACTTCTACCACGGGCAGTGTCAATCTCCTGACGCCGCCTCTCCAGGCCCGAGAAATCCAGCGCTTACGGTGTGACGAATTGGCCTCGCTGGACTGCGTGAAACGGGGTGGCAGCGGCGTTGCACTTCACGACGTCCGCGCGCGATCAGAACGCGCGTGTGGAGGAGGGCGACATGGACCGGGAAGAGATCAAGGGCAAGGCGCAGAAGGCGAAGGGCTTCGTGAAGGAAAAGGCGGGCGAGATCACCGACAATCCGGACCTGCAGGCCGAGGGCGCGATGGATCGCGCCGAGGGCAGCGCGCGCGACACGTTCGGCAAGGCCCGGCGCAAGGTGAAGGACGGCATCGAGGAGATCGCCGACGAGGCCGAGGACCTGGACGACGAGTAAGCGCGGTACGCCGCCGGAGGCGGGGCTTCCCCGCCTCCGGCGGCTCAGCGCAGGTCGCGCAGCTCCTTCTTCAAGATTTTCCCGATCGGCGATTTCGGCAGGGCGTCGCGGAAGCGCACCTGCTTGGGGCACTTGTACTTCGCCAGCCGCTCCTGGCAGAAGCCGATCAGCGCCGCGGCGTCGGCCGTCGCGCCCGGCTTCAGCACGACCCAGGCCAGCACGTCCTCGCCCATCGTAGAATCGCGCATGCCGACCACGGCCGCCTCGGCCACCGCCGGGTGCGCGTACAGGACCTCCTCCACCTCGCGCGGGTAGACGTTGAAGCCGCCGCGGATGATGAGGTCCTTCTTGCGCTCCACGATGTAGAGAAAGCCATCGGCGTCCAGCCGGCCCATGTC
>DASSLH010000479.1:0-2309 GCA_035689625.1 Candidatus Methylomirabilota bacterium
CGGTCATCCGGTTGAAGGACTCCACCAGCGCGCCGATCTCATCGTCGCCACGCGCCTCGACCTTGTAGGAGAGGTTGCCGGCCGCCACCTCGCGCGTGCCCTCGGCCAGCTGCTCGATCGGCCCGGTGATGCCCCGCGCCAGGTAGAGCGCGAACCAGGTGAACGAGAACACGACTATCAGCGTCATCAGCAGGAAGAGCAGGATGTAGATGCCCTTGATCGGGTTCTTCAGCAGCTTGAGCTGCTTGTACTCGCGGAAGGCCTGCGAGATGCCGCGCACCTTCTGCTCCAGGCGCTCGGTGACGTGGCTGCCGACGACCACCGCGCCGGCCACATGACGGTCGTCGCCCTGGCCGATCCAGATCGGCGTGACCGCCTCGATCAGGTCGCCGGTGGCCAGCTCGCGCACGGTGGTGATCTCCTGGCCGGCGAGGCCACGCCTGAGCTCGGCGTCGCCGCCCTCGCGGTCGGCGAGGTCGCCCAGCACCGGGTCCTTGGCGTGCGCCAGCTCCTGGCCGGCGGCGCCGTAGATCGTGATCGTGCTGATGGACAGCAGGTCCTGCTGCTCGGCCAGGAAGGCGGCCAGCGCCTCGCGGTGGTCCTCGGCCAGCAGGCCGTCGCGGTCGATCACGCGCGCCAGGTGCTGGCCGTCACGCAGCGCCGTGCGCTCCAGCGTGTTGTAGTACGTCTGGGCCACCGCCAGCGCCTGGTCCAGCGGGCGCTCGACCTGCGGCTTGAACCAGCCCTCGATGGACTTGTTGATGAAGTTCGAGGCGATCACGAAGATCAGCGCGGCCGGCGTGACCGACAGCAGCAGGAACGCCAGCACGAGCTTGGCCCGGAACCGGGCGCCGATGACCTTCTGCCGGCGCTCGAACCAGACCTTCACCAGGTTGCGGAAGAGCAGGAGCAGCAGCAGCAGGAAGACGATCAGGTTGAGGTTGAACAGGGCGAAGATGACGATGTTGGAGGCGACCGGCAGGTCGGGCGCGAAGATGCCCAGGTCGAACGCGGTGGCCCCGCCGATGAGCAGCAGGAAGGCCGCGATGATGATCAGGTTGCGCTTGCGTCGGTTCGTCTCGCTCAGCAGCGGCATCGCTACTGCACCCGCATGAGCGTGCGGAACTCGGACTGCCGCATCGTCTCCTCGGCGGTCCCGGCCATGCGCGTCACGAACGAGTTGTCGCCGTTGAGCGCGGACTCCGCGTGTACCCGCACGTAGATGATGTCGTTGGGATCCATGGCGCCGGCCGGCGCCAGCTTGAGCCCGCGCACCTCGGACAGCACCCGCTGGGCGTCGCGCAGATCACGGGTGACGTGTGGCGCGCGCGTCTCGCCCTTGAGCGAGGTGACCTTGTACTCCTTGGTGACGACGTTGTAGGCCAGCTGGCGCTCGACGACCTTGGCCAGCAGCAGGGTGTCGCGCCAGTAGCGCTGGTAGCGCCACAGCTCGACCGTGTAGCGCACGTGCGCGGGGATGCCGCTCTCGATGCCCTCGGAGAAGCCCGGCGGGACCGCGCCCAGCAGCGAGACGTTGACGGTCAGCTCGTGGTCGTTGAGGAAGACGTCGAGGTCGCTGATGCGCAGGTCGGCGCCCGCCGGGGTCGCGGTCGCGAAGACCAGCGCCATCAGCGCCGTCGCCCAGAGCGAACGCACCGGCGTCACCAGCCGCATAACGAACACAGCATTATACCGCCCGCCGTCGGCGGGCCCCGTACTGCGGGAAGGACGCTAGATGGCGGCCAGGCCGGGGGCGGGAGCGGGCACGAAGCCCTCGACGGGCTCGGCGGAGGCCACGCGCAGGACGGCGCCGGCCGGGCGGCGCTCGAGGCCGAGCGCGCGCTGGACGGCGACGACCAGCTCGAAGTTCATTGCGTGGCCGGCGTTGCGGGCGATGACGTGGCCCTGGATCGGGCGGCCCAGCAGGGCCAGGTCACCGATGAGATCGAGCACCTTGTGGCGGACGAACTCGTCGCGGTAGCGCAGGCCGTTGAGCGTGCCGCGCTTGCCGACCACGATGGCGTTGTCGAGCGAGCCGCCCAGCGCCAGCCCGTGCTTGCGCATCAGGCCGAGGTCCTTCAGGAACCCGTAGGTGCGCGCCGGCGCGTACTCCTCGACGAAGAGCGCCTCGGTCGGCACGCACGACAGCGCCTGGGTGCCGATAGCCGGGTGGTCGTTGTCGAGCGTGTAGCTGATGCGCAGCTGCGGCGCCGGAACGATCTGGATCCAGCGGTTGCCGCTGCCGACGTGAATCGGCTGCGTGATCGCCACCGGCCGGCGCCTGGCGCCCTGAGTCGTGCGGCCGGCCG
>DASSLH010000480.1:0-4673 GCA_035689625.1 Candidatus Methylomirabilota bacterium
ACGCTGGTGATGGGCGTGCGCGGCCTGCTCGGCGTGGAGATCGAGGCCGGCAACGGCCAGCCGGCCTCGCTGCACTCCGGCAACTACGGCAACATCGTGCCCAACCCGGTGCTGCCGCTGGCGCGCCTCATCGCCGACATCGAGGACCGCGTGCGCGCCTGGGGCGAGAGCCACGACGCCTTCCGCCGCGAGGCCGGCGAGCTGTTCGCCAAGTGGCAGGATCGCGCGGTGTTCACGCCGTTCCTGCGGCCGACGGTGAACATCAACCACTTCATGACCGACGGCGCCTCGCCGACGGCGCGGCGCACGATCATCCCGCGCACGGCCACCGCACGGCTGGACATTCGCCTCACGCCGGACACGCCGGTGGCGGCGATGGCCGAGATCGTCGAGCGTGTGGCGGCCGAGCACCGCGACCGCACGCCCGGCATCACGTTCACGGTGAAGTGCGCGGGCCAGCCGGCCAGCTACACGTCGCCGGCGCGCCCCGAGTTCGGCTGGCTGCTGCGGCTGCTGGAGGAGCACGGTGACGCCGAGCCGGTGGCGCTGCCGACGCTGGGCGGCACGCTGCCCCTGTGGGTGTTCACGGAGACGCTCGGCATCCCGGCGCTGTGGATCCCCGCCGCCAACAGCGACAACCAGCAGCACGACATCAACGAGCACTTCGTGCTACGGCACTTCTTCCAGCAGACTGCCCTCTACGCCGCGATCGTGTCCTCGCGCCCCGCCTGACTCACTGGAACGGGCAGGCCTGGCGGCCCGGCTGCGGGCACAGCCGGTACTGCACCTCGCCCGTCGTCAGGAAGCGCCGCAGCAGCGGCAGCGAGAACGTCATGTCGCTCATGAGCGCCGCCTGGTGGCAGAGCAGGCAGTCGCCGGGCAGCTGCAGGGGCAGCGGCGCGGCGGTGACGGGATCGAAGCCCGCGAACGCCCAGTGCTGGCTGCCGAAGCCGGGGCTCGTGCGCTGCATGAGGTGCAGCGTGCGCTCGCTCCGGCTACGCACCAGCCGGCCCCGGGGCGTGAGCTCGAAGCGCGGCGTCTTCGTCGCGGGGTCCTGGCCGACGGTCCGGGCGCCGTAGACGTCGATCGCGAATACGGTGCCGACGGGGAATTCCGACAGCTTCGGATCGCGCCGCAGAGCCGCGATCGCGTCGGGCGAGACGTAGAGGTCGCGCGACAGTCCGTCGGCGCGGTCCACCACCGCGTACTTCACGAGCGTCGTCGTGTACTCGCGGGGAAACGACACGGCCGGCTGGGCCGCCGGGTGGCCCACGCCGGCCAGCGCCGCCAGCCACGCGGCGGCGAGGCTCAGTACCAGCGCCACCACCAGACCCCGGCGAAGAGCAGGACCGCCAGGACGAGCGCGAGCACGAAGAGCGCGCGGTGCCAGGCCAGCGGCAGCCCGACGTCGAGCAGCAGCACGCGCACGCCGAGCAGCGCGTGCACGAGCACCAGCGCCAGCAGCGCGCCCTGCAGCTCGCGACGGAACGGGCTGGCGAGGTGGAGCGCGACCACCAGCAGCAGCGCGATGGCAGCGGCGCGCTGGATCAGCCACGCCCACATGCCGCTGCGCGTGCCGCGCCAGCCCTCGGCGGTCGTCCACCGGCGGCGCAGCACGCGCTCCGGATGGCTGCCGTTCACCGGCTCGCCCCGGCCGTCAGCGCCATGAGATGTCGAGGACGATCGGCGTCAGCACGGCGGCCGCGATGACGACGGCGCCCACCGCCAGCATCACCCAGTCGCGCCGGCGGCGTGGCCTCAGAGCGTCGCCTTGCGGTACGAGCGCTTGGCGGCGATCTTGCCGTCGCGCAGCGTGAGCAGGTCGCAGCCGTGGGTCTCGAAGCGGCCGGCGCCGCGCGGCGTGCCGGTCGTCACCCACTCCACCGCCACCAGCTGCGGGCTGGCGAAGTGCCGCGTCTCGTCCCAGCGCACGTCGGGGATGCGGGCGAACATGTCGGTCAGGAACTCGCGCACCGCCGCCTTGCCGACGACGCGCGAGCCCCAGGGGTCCTTGCCGAACGACGCCTCGAAGACGACGTCGTCGGTCATCATCGCCAGGATCCCCGCGAGGTCGTGGCCGTTCCACACCGTGTTGAAGCGGTCGACGAACTGCTCGCCGTCGAAGCTCATGCGCTCCTCCTCATCGTGACGCCAGGCGATCGACGACCACGCGGCCCTGCGCCATCACCAGGCGGACCTCGTCGAGCGCCTGGATGCGCTCCAGCGGATCGCCGGCCACCGCCAGCAGGTCGGCCGCCAGGCCCGGCGCCACCCGGCCGGTTTCGTGCTCGAGCCCGAGGACGCGGGCGGCGGTGACCGTCGCCGACTGCAGCGCCGCCGGCGGCGCCATGCCGCCCTTGATCATGAGATCCAGCTCCGGCACCAGCGAGCCGTGCGGGTTCAGCGGCGTGCCGGCGTCGGTGCCGGCGGCGATCGGCACGCCGGCCCGCAGCGCCAGCCGGAAGCCTTCCAGGTGACGGTCGCGCACGGCCAGCGACTTGCGGACGGCGAACTCCGGGATGCCGGCCTGCAGCCCGCCGGCGGCGATGGCGTGCGGCGCGATCAGCGTCGGCACCAGCGCCACGCCGTCGCGGGCCATTCGCTCGCAGAGCGCCTCGGTGAGGAACACGCCGTGCTCGATCGTCGTGATCCCGCCCTCGAGGCAGTTGGCGATGCCCTCGCTGCCCATCGCGTGGGCGGCGGTGCGGCGACCGGCCTTGCGCGCCTCCTCGATGCCGGCCCGCACCTCGTCGAGCGTCAGCTGCGCGGAGCCCGGCTCCACGCCGGGCGTCATCACGCCGCCGGTGGCGAAGATCTTGATGACGTCGGCGCCGGCCCGCAGCTGCTCGCGCACCGCCTTGCGCACGTCGTCGGGGCCGTCGGCCTGGCGCCCGATCATGTTCCAGCCGTGGCCGCCGGTCATGCACACGCCCCGGCCGGCGCACAGCAGGCGCGGCCCCGGAAGGAGGCCGAGACGGATGGCGTCGCGGACGGCCAGCTCGGCATAGTCGCGGCCGCCGAGGTCGCGCACGGTCGTCACGCCCGCCTCGACGTTCTGGCGCGCACGCAGCACGGCCCGGATGACCGTGGTCGCGTAGGACTCGCGGGCCATGACGGCGGCGGGATCGGCCTCGCCGCCGAAGCAGAGGTGGGCGTGGCAGTTGATCAGTCCCGGCAGGAGCATCAGGCCGCCCAGGCGCAGCGTCGTGCCGGACGGCGCCTCGGCGGCGCCCACGACGGCCGTGATGCGGCCGTTCTCGACGACGACGGCGCGGCCGGCCACGGGCGGCGTGCCGCTGCCGTCGAACAACATGGCGCCCGTCAGGATCGTGCGCTCCATGCGCCGACGATTCTACCCCGGCCGGCGATTCGCCGCGGTCAGTCGCCGATCTCGACCGTCTGGGTCACGCGGGCGCCGGCGGGCGTCGCGCGCGTGAAGGCGACTGGCGCCGCCGTCACGACCGGGCCGTCGGCGCCACGGCGCACGCGCACGCTGAGCGGCGGCGCCGGCGAGGTCGCCGGGAAGTCGCGGCGGAAGTGGGCGCCGCGGCTCTCGCGGCGCTCGAGGGCGGAGCGCGCGATCAGCCGGGCGACGAGCGCCTGGTTGCGCAGGCTCAGCCAGTCCTGCCAGGCGGTGTTCAGCGCGGGGTCGCCGGCCACGCCGACGCTGTCCAGGCGCGCCTCGATGCGCTCGACCGCCGCCAGCGCGCCGGCCAGGCTGTCGGCGTCGCGCACCAGCCCGGCGCGCTCCCACATCACGTCGCGCAGCTCGGCCTGCAGCTCGTAGAGCGCGCCACCGGCCGGGCGGGCGAACGGCGCCGTCAGCGCGGCGAGCGTCGGCGCCAGCGCGGCGGTGTCCAGCCGCGGCAGCGCCCGGCCGGCCGCCAGCTCGGCGATCGTGTCACCGGCGATACCGCCGAAGACCGTGGACTCGGCCACCCCGTTGCCGCCCAGGCGGTTGGCGCCGTGCACGCCGCCGGTGTCCTCGCCGGCGGCGAGCAGGCCCTCGATCGCCGTGCGGCAGGCGGTATCGATCACGACGCCCCCCATCATGAAGTGGGCGGTGGGCCCGACCTCGACGGGGCCGCGGGCGAGGTCGCGGCCGAAGTCGCGGCAGCGCTTGACCATGCCGCGGAAGTTGCGCTCCACCACCTCGGCGCCGAGGTGGGAGACGTCGATCCACACGCCGCCGTTGGGCGTGCCCCGCCCTTCGAGGACCTCGGTGAACGAGGCCCGGGCGACCAGATCGCGCGTCGACCGCTCCATCCGCCGCGGGTCGTAGCGCTCCATGAACCGCTCGCCGTGCCCGTTCAGCAGCCGCCCGCCGACGCCGCGCAGCCCCTCCTCGAGCAGCGCGCCCGTCATGAGGGAGTTGGGGACGATGAGGCCAGTCGGGTGGAACTGGACCATCTCCATGTCCCGCAGACGCAGGCCCGCGCGCACGCCGAGGGCGATGCCATCGGACGACTTGTCCGCCGAGCACGCGATGACCCGGTACATGGTCGGCCCGCCGCCCATGGCGAGCAGCGTGGCGCGGCTCCTCACGGCGACGACGGCGCCCCGGCGGATGTCCAGGAGGACGGCGCCCCCGACCCGGCCGCCCTCGTCGCGCAGCAGTTGCACCGCGCGATGCTCCTCGAGCGCGCGGATGGACGGCCGCCGCCAGACTTGCT
>DASSLH010000481.1:0-4332 GCA_035689625.1 Candidatus Methylomirabilota bacterium
GGGCCGGCCGAGGTAGTGCTCCCAGACCGTCAGCGTCAGGCGGATCGTCGCGTAGAGATTGGCCGCCGAGAACTGCCGGGCGGTGCGGCCGCGGGGACGCAGATGATCGAAGTGGCCTCGCCGGGGCCGGGCGGCCGGACCGTGGCGGCCGGTATACGGCGGATGCGCGCCCGATTCCTTCACGCCGTCGAAGTACGGCGCCTTGTCTAGCGCGTCCACGACGTACATCGTCCGGTCCGCCGGGCCAGGCCGGATCGTGCCGGGAGGCGCCGGCAGCGCGATGGGCACCGGCTCGCGGAACGCGCGAATGAAGCGCGGCTGCGCGAAGATCCGGAACCGCGTTCCGGTCTGCGCGTAGGCGAGGCTCAGGTAGCGGGGCGTGCGGCGTGGCGTGGCGGCACTCTAAGTGGGCGCGGCGACCGTTGTCAAAGGGTCGGGCTTTCCCCTACGCCTTGCCGGCCAGCGCGCGCGCCAGCTGGTCGAGATGGTTGTCGTCGTGCCACGCCATCAGCGTGACGAAGTCGTCGAGCGTCATGCGGCCGCGGGTGGCGTGGATGCCGCCCTTCTTCCACTGCTCGCCGGCGATCGTCCGTAGCGTCGCGAGCGTCTCCGCGCGGCGCTTGCGGAAGGCGCCCAGCGCCTCGCCGGCGTCGTTGCGCAGGTACTGGCGCTCCTCGGCCACGCGGTCGGCGTTGGCGCCGATCAGCGTGGGGTCGCTGTCCATCGCCAGGATCTGCTCGAAGCGCGCGCCGAACATCTCCTCGGTGTCGCGCAGGTGGCAGACGATCTCCACCGCCGCCCAGTTCTTGGCGTCGGGGCGCCTGGTGAGCGCGCCGGCGCTCTGGCCCTTGAGCGCGGCGGCCAGCTGGTCGGCGGTGCGGGTGAGCCGCTCGATGCGCTGCGCGACCGGTTGCTTGGCGTACTCCTCCATGGTCGGCATCAAACGTGTCCTTTCAGGGCTCGGGTGAGCTGCGCCAGCTGCGTGTCATCGTGCCAGGCCAGCAGCGCCACGAGACGGTCGATCGTGAGCCGGCCGCGAGCGGGATGCTCGCCGCCGCGCTGCCAGTCGGCGGACGGCAGCGTCATCAGTGTCTCCAGCGACTCGCCGCGCCGCCGGCGGAAGTGCGTGAGCGCCAGCGCGGGGTCGTGGCGTCCGTACTGCCGCTCGCGAGCCCAGCGCTCCGGCGGGCCGGCCCCGGGCAGCGCAGGCTCGTCGTTGGCCACGATCGTCGCCACCCGGGCGCCGAACGCCTCCTCGGTGTCGCGCAGCAGGCAGATGATTTCGGCCGGCGACCACGCGTCGGGGGCCGGGCGGCGGGCCAGTGCGGCGACGTCGTGGCGGCCCACCAGCGCGCCGACCTCGTCGGGCGTCCGCGCCAGCCGGGCCAGGCGCTCGTCCGGGGTCGCGCGCAGCCAGGCCTCGACGCCGGCGGCCGGCGGGCGGGCCTCGGGCACGAGCTGGCGGAACAGGCTCGACTCGCGCTTGTAGAAGCCCTCGGTGTGATAGGAGTCGCGCAGCCGCAGCAGCGTGTAGTCGAGGTGGTGGCCGACCTCGTGCAGCAGCGTCCTGAGATATGTGCGAAAGGCGACCACACGCCGCTGCTTGGCCGTGCGCATCCAGAGCTGGATGGTCGGCGTCTTGCCGCGCTCGGCGGTGTAGAGCCCGTGCAGCTCGCCCCATTTGGCGTGCGGCCGGGCGGCCAGCACCTGCACCTTCACCGGCGTCACGCCGAGCGCGTCGGTGAGGCCGCGGATCAGCCGATCGGTCGCGCGCTGCACCGCCATGCGGTCTTCGGATGCCAGGGCGGCCGCGAGCGATTCGATGGCCGGGCGCAGCGCGGCGGCGTGCGGCAAGCGCAGCTCGACAATCTCGTCGCTCTTGCGGTAGATCGCCTGCTGGGCTCGCGACAGGCGCGTGTAATACGAGAACGGCAGGGCTAGCGTCCCTGCCAGCGCGGCCTGCGCTTCTCCAGGAAGGCCTTGGCGCCCTCGAGCCGGTCCTCGGTCGTGCGCAGCAGCGTCGAGAGATCGCCCTCCAGGCGCAGGCCGTCGGCCAGCGGCAGCTCGAGGCCCTTGACGACGGCCTCCTTGGCGTAGCGCAGCGCGACCGGCGCCTTCGCGGCCAGCGTCGCCGCCAGCTCACGGGCGGCGGTCAGCGCCTGGCCGGCCGGCACCACGCGCTCGACGAGGCCGAGGCGCAGCGCCTCGGCCGCGTCGATGCGCGCGGCGGTGAGGATCAGCTCCAGCGCCTTGCCGCGGCCGACGACGCGCGGCAGCCGCTGGGTGCCGCCGCCGCCGGGGATGATCGCCAGGTCCACCTCGGTGAGGCCGAGGCGCGAGTCCGCCGAGGCGATGCGGATGTCGCACGCCAGCGCCAGCTCGAGCCCTCCGCCGAAGCAGTAGCCGCCGATGGCGGCGAGGATCGGCTGCGGACAGCGCTCCATCAGCGAGCGGAACTCCACGCGCCGGCGCTGCTCGCGGAACACCGTGGGCGGCTGCGGTGCCGTGAACTCGCGGATGTCGGCCCCGGCCGAGAAGGCCTTGTTGCCGGCGCCGGTGACGACGACCACGCGCACCGCGTCGTCGGTGATCAGCCCCTCGAAGCAGCGCCAGAGGTCGCGCCGCATCGCCTCGTTCATGGCGTTGTGGACCTCTGGCCGGTCGAGCGTCACGGTCGCGACGCCGTCGGCCAGCTCGTAGCGAAGCGTGTCGTAGGTCATCGGACGATCTTCTTTGCTCGCAGGTCGGCGATGGCGGCGGCGTCGTAGCCGGCCTCGCGCAGGACGTCGTCGGTGTGCTGGCCGAGCGTGGGCGGCGGGCCCGGATCGGCGGCCGGCGTGTCGCTGAAGAGCAGCGGCTGGCCCATCACGCGCAGGCGGCCGACCTCGGGATGCTCGTACTCGCGCACCATGCCGAGGTGGCGCACGGCCGGATCGTCCATGAACTGCAGCACCGTCTTCACCGGCGCCGCCGGGATGTCGTGGCGGGCCAGGATCTCCAGCCACTCGGCGCGCGGCTTCTGGGCGAAGCGCTCCTCCAGGATCGGCAGCAACGCCTGGTTGTTCTGCAGGCGCAGCACCCAGGAGGCGAAGCGGGAGTCGTAGGCGAAATCCTCGAGGCCGAGCGCCGTGCACAGCTTGACCCAGAACGACTGGTTGCCGCAGGCCAGGAAGAACCACTCGCCGTCGCCGGCCTGGTAGAGGCGGTAGGTCGGATTCTCGCGGATGAGCGAGGGCTTGTCGGGATAGTCGAGCGCGATGCCCGACTGCAGCGCCATCACGCCCTGCAGCAGCGAGGTCTGCACCCGCTGGCCGCGGCCGGTGCGCTCGCGCGCGAACAGCGCGGCCAGCACGGCCTGCACGGCGAGCGCCGCCGTGTAGTAATCGGTCGGCGCCGTGCGCAGATACTTCGGCGGGCCGCCGAAGCCCTGCAGCACCATGAGGCCGCCCAGCGCTTGCAGGATGGGATCGAAGCCGGGACGATCGACGTACGGCCCGGTGGAGCCGAACGCGGTGACCGAGCAGTAGATCAGCCGCGGGTTGAGGGCGGCCAGACGCTCGTAGCCAACGCCGAGCCGGTCGGCGACGCCGGGGCGCCAGTTCTCCATCACGACATCGCCCTCGCGCGCCAGCCGCTCGACGATCTCGCGCCCCTCGGGCGTCTTGAGGTTGAGCGCGATCGAGCGCTTGCCGCGGTTCCAGCCGAAGAAGCCGGGCAGCTCGCGGAACGAGTCGCCCTCGAGCGACTCGACCTTGATCACCTCGGCGCCGAGGTCGGCCACCATCATGGCGCCGTAGGAGCCGGCGATGTAGCTGGTCAGGTCGACGACGCGGATGCCGTCCAGCGGCGGCGCGGGCGAGGCCACGGCAGCCGCCGGCCTCAGGCGGCGACGTGCCGGAGGATCAGCTCGCGATGGTACTCGGCGTCGCCGTACTGCGCCTCCAGCGCCTTCGCCCGCTTGAAGTACATGTGCAGGTCGTACTCCCAGGTGAAGCCGATGCCGCCGTGCACCTGGATGGCCTCGCCGCACACCTTGCGGGAGGCGTCGCCCACGTACGACTTGGCGATGGACGCGGCCGTCGTGGCGTCCTCGGCGCCGGCGTCGAGCGCCCAGGCGGCGTAGTAGACGGCCGAGTGCGAGTTCTCCGTTTCCAGCAGCATGTCGGAGCACTTGTGGCGGATCGCCTGGAAGGAGCCGATCGGCTGCCCGAACGCCTCGCGGACCTTGGCGTAGCCGACCGCCATGTCCAGGCACCGGCGGGCGGCGCCCAGCATCTCGGCGGCGGCGCCGACGGCGCCGCGCTGCAGCAGCGCGCGCAGGGCCGCGGCGCC
>DASSLH010000482.1:0-3210 GCA_035689625.1 Candidatus Methylomirabilota bacterium
CAGCATGTCCCAGTTGACGCGCGAGCGCGCGGCCTTCGCCTTCTTGCCCTTGAGCGCCTCGGGCTCGGGACCGCCGCTGTAGCCGAGGACCTCGAACTTCACGAGGCGGTCGATGTCCTTGGCGCTCAACCCGGCCTGGTAGAACTCTACGCCGAACTGCTTGACGCGTCGCGCGGGCACGCTGATCATGGGGCGCCAATGTAACTGATCGGCAAACCCCTGTCAACAGAGGGGTTTTTGCCCCGGCCGCCACCTAAAGTAGCGAAAAAGGACGTCGTCAGGCGAGCGCGAACGTCTCCGCGGCCAGCGCGGCGATGTGCCGGCCGATGGCCAGCGACGCGGTGGCCGCCGGCGAGGGCGCATTGAGCACGTGGATGGCGTCGGGACCGCTCACGATGCTGAAGTCGTCGAGCAGCGAGCCGTCGGCGCGCACGGCCTGGGCGCGCACGCCGGCGCCGCCGGGCGCCACGTCCTCGGGCCGGATGTCCGGCACCAGCCGCTGCAGCGACTCGACGAACTTCTTCTTGGACAGCGAGCGGTGCACCTCGAAGGCGCCGACCCGCCAGTACTTGCGCGCCATGGCCCAGAAGCCGCGGAAGCGCAGCGTGCCGGCCAGCTCGGCGGGCCGCACGTGCGCGAAGCGATAGCCCTCGCGCGCGAAGGCGAGCACCGCGTTGGGACCGGCCTCGACCTCGCCGTGGATCGTGCGCGTGAAGTGCACGCCCAGGAACGGGAACTCGGGATCGGGCACCGGGTAGATGAGGCCGCGCACGAGCGACTCCCGCTCGGGGCGCAGGAAGTAATACTCGCCGCGGAACGGCACGATCTGCACGTCGGCCGCCGCCCCCGCCAGCCGCGCGACGACGTCGGAGTACAGCCCGGCGCAGTTGACGACGCGGCGGGCGGTGATCGTGTGCTGCCGCGTGCTCACGGCCACGCCGCCGCCGCGCACGCGGGTGATGGCGCTGACCGGGAAGTTGTACTCGATCGTCACGCCGGCGGCGACGAGGTCGCGCCCCATGGCGGCCGCCACCTCGCCGTAGTCCACGATGGCCGTGGTGGGCGAGTGGATGCCGGCCACCGCGCGCACGTGCGGCTCGATCGCGCGCGCGCGGGCGGCGTCGATCATCGCCACGCCCGGCACGCCGTTGGCCACGCCGCGCTCGTAGAGCGTGCGCAGCCGCGGCAGCTCCTCCTGGGAGGTCGCCACGATGACCTTGCCGCAGCGGTCGTACTTGATCGCGTGGGCCTCGCAGAACTCCACCATCAGCCGCGCGCCCTCCACGCACAGGCGCGCCTTGAACGAGCCGGGCTTGTAGTAGATGCCGGAATGGATGACGCCGCTGTTGTGGCCGGTCTGGTGGGTGCCCAGCTCGGCCTCCTTCTCGCAGAGCACCAGCGCCAGCGAGGGCGTGCGCTCCAGCAGCGCACGGGCAGTGGCGAGGCCGACGATGCCGCCGCCGACGATGGCGATGTCGTACGTCATGGGGACCGTATTATAGGCGGACGCCCGCGCTATTGCAGGGGCGAGAACGCGGTCGGCTTCCAGATCTTGTTGACGAACTTCTCGAGCAGCGGACCGTTGGCCTCGGAGGCCTTGCGGGCGGCCTGCCACTCGGGGTCGGCCTGAAACGCCGCCCACGCCTTCATGCGGTGGTCGAGGTCGTTGAACGCGCAGATGTAGACCAGCTCGTTCGACTGGCCGATGACGGACTCCCAGAAGCCGACGACCTTGATGCCGTGCTTGGCGAACAGCTTCATGGTGTGATCGGCGAAGCGCTTCTGGATGTCGGGCATCTTGCCGGGCGCGGCGTAATAGGCGCGGTACTCGTAGATCATCGGGGAGCCTCCTGGCGCTGGGTGGTGGTGGATGATATACCATCGGACTCCGCGAGAGGAGAGCGACGATGCCCGGCAAGCACTACGAGGAGCTCAAGGTCGGCGACGTCTTCCGCCACGAGATCGGGCGCACGATCACCGAGGCCGACAACGTGTTCTTCTCCACGCTCACGATGAACCCGCAGCCGCTGCACATCGACTTCCACAAGGCGGCCCAGGCGGAGTTCGGCAAGCCGCTGGTGAACAGCCTGCTCACGCTCGGCATCGCGGTCGGCATCTCGGTCGGCGAGACGACGCTCGGCACCACGGTCGGCAACCTCGGCTTCGAGAAGATCGAGTTCCCCAGGCCGGTCTTCCACGGCGACACGATCTACGCCGAGACCGAGGTGGTGGACAAGCGCGAGTCGAAGTCGCGGCCGCAGTGGGGCATCGTCACCTTCGAGCACCGCGCGAAGAACCAGCACGGCGAGCTCGTCATGCGCGCCCGCCGCAACGCGATGATGCGCAAGCGGGGCGCCTGACGTGGCGCGGACCCGGCGGCGCCGCTCGCTGCATTTCGTGCCCGGCGGCAACGAGAAGATGATCGCCAGGGCGCTCACGCTGCCCGCCGACGGCCTGATCCTCGATCTCGAGGACGCCGTCACGCCGGACCTGAAGGTCGCCACCCGCCCGATCGTCACGCGCTGGCTCTCCGAGCTGGACTTCGGCGGCCGCGAGCGCTGGGTGCGCATGAACCCGATCGCCACCGGCCTCGGCCTCGCCGACCTCGAGGGGACGCTGCCCGGGCGTCCCGACGGCTACCTCGTGCCCAAGCCGCGCCACGCCGACGACGTGCGCGAGATCGCCCAGGCGCTCGACCGGCTGGAGGAGGAGCAGGGCATCCCGCTGGAGAGCACGCGACTCATCCTGATCGCCACCGAGACGCCCGAGGGGCTGCTGAACATCCGCGAGGTCGTCGCGGCCAGCCCGCGCGTCGTCGCCGTGTCGTGGGGGATCGAGGACCTCTCGGCGGCGATGGGGCTGCCCCGCGTGCGCGACGCCGAGGGCCGCTACCTCGACATCCCCCGCCACGCCCGCACGATGTGCGCGATCGCCGCTGCCGCCGCCGGCGTCGAGGCGCTCGACACCGTCTACACCGACGTGGCCGACCTGGCCGGCCTCCGCCGCGAGTGCGACGACGCCGTGGCCATGGGCTTCGCCGGCAAGCTGTCCATCCATCCCTCCCAGGTCGCCGTCATCAACGAGGCCTTCACGCCGGCGGCGGCCGTGGTGGACGAGGCGCGCGAGCTGGTGGCCGCCTTCGCGGAGCACCGCCGCCGCGGCGTCTATGCGTTTCGCTTCAGGGGCCAGATGGTGGACGCCCCCCACCTC
>DASSLH010000483.1:0-3655 GCA_035689625.1 Candidatus Methylomirabilota bacterium
CGGCTTCGACTCCGTCTGGATCGGCGACTCGATCACCGCGCGGCCGCGCCACGAGCCCCTCACGCTGCTGGCCGCCGTCGCCGCCCGCACGCGCCGCGTGAGCGTCGGCACCGCGGTGCTGCTGCCGGCGCTGCGCAACCCGGTCGTGCTCGCCCACGTCGTCGGCACGCTCGATCGGATCGCCGAGGGCCGCGTGATCCTCGGGGTCGGCATCGCCGCCGACACGCCGGCCATCCGCCGCGAGTTCGCCGCCGTCGGCGTGCCGTTCGAGCGCCGCGTGGGCCGCTTCAAGGAGTCGCTCGAGATCTGCCGGGCGCTCTGGCGCGGCGACGGCGTGAGCTTCGCCGGCGCGCACTTCACGCTGGACGACGTCAGCGTCGAGCCCAAGCCCCATCGCGCCGGCGGGCCGCCGATCTGGATCGGCGGTAGCGGCCCGACGGCGCTGCGCGAGGCGCCGCGCTTCGACGCCTGGTTTCCGACGGGGCCCAGCGTGGAGTTCTTCGCCGAGCACTTCCCGAGGATCCAGGCCGCCGCGCGGGCGGCCGGCCGCCCGGCCGACGCCGTCACGGGCGCCGCCTACGTCACGCTCGCGCTCGATCGCGACCAGGCCGCCGCCGAGCGGCGGCTACACGCGTTCCTCGAGGAGTACTACGCGGCGCCGGCCCGGGCGATCGTGGCGCGCCAGGCGACTTACGCCGGGCCGATCGAGGGCTGCGTCACGTGGCTGAGGCGCTGGATCGACGCCGGCTGCCGCCACCTGATGTTCCGCTTCGCCGGCGGCGACCAGCTGGCCCAGGTGGACGAGGCCGCGCGCCGGCTCCTGCCGGCGCTGAAGAGCTAACGGCTCAGCCCGCCAGCACGCTGCGCCCGACCTGGCGCAGCAGCCGGCGGTCGGCCTCGGGATCGACCGCCGGCGGGATCTTCAGCACGAGGTCCTGGCTGAAGGTCCGCACCGGCCGCCCCTCGGGCCAGCGCGTGCCGAGCGGATCCTCGCCGCGCGCCACCGCCGCGATCCCCTCCCGCACGATCCGCCGCAGCATGATCACGCCGCGATCCGTCGAGGCCAGGTGCTCGAGCGCGTGGACGGCGATCTCGCGCTGGCTGGCCTGCGCGTCGTAGTCGGCGGGATGACGCTGGCGCTCGGCGTAGGGACGCTCGCCGGCCTGGCCGAAGCCGGGCGCGGCGACCTGTTCCGGCGTGAGCCCCCAGGCGGGGTCCACCTGCGCCAGCTCGAAGTTGGTCGTGTGCGTATCGTCGTCGGGCACGGCCCAGCGGACGATCACCGGCCGCGTGCCCTCCTTGACCTCGCTGGCCTCCTCGATCTCGCGCGTGAACTGGTGGACGTTGGGCGGCATGAAGTCGCACACGCGCACCCAGACGAGGTCGCCGACTCGGCGGGTGGCGATGTAGACCATGCCCGCCTCGGTCAGCTCCCAGTCGAGCTCGGGCACGACCCCGAACGCCGGCGTGAACTGGTCGCCGCTGCTCAGCGCGTGCAGGAACGCGGTGTGCACCGGGTCCATGCTGTTGTCCTTCACCTGCAGCCAGCTGCACGGCAGCGTGAACCTGGCCGCCGGCATCAGCGCGTGGCCGGGGACGTCATAGCTGTCGAAGCGCGGGAAGGGCGGCCGCAGCTCGGGGGGGCCGAGGTAGGCGAAGATCAGCCCGGTGAACTCGCGGGTGGGATAGGCGCCCTGCCAGACGCGCTCCTTCAGCCGGCTGCCGGGCGGCTCGCCCGGCGTGTCCAGGCAGCGGCCGTCCACGTCGAAGACCCAGCCGTGGTAGCAGCAGCGCAGGCCGCGCTCCTGCGGGATGCCGAACTCGAGCGACGTGCCCCGGTGCGCGCAGTGCAGGTGCAGGCAGCCGACGCGGCCGGCGCGATCGCGGAAGACCACGAGGTCCTCGCCCAGCACACGCACGCGCCGCGGCGTCTGCACGATCTCGCGCGCGAAGGCCACCGGCTGCCAGAACCTTCTCAGGTACTCGCCGCACGGCGTGCCCGGCCCCACGCGCGTGAGCAGGGGATCGGGCGCGGGCACATCGCGCAGGTGGTAGCCGCCGAACGGGGCGCTCATCGCCTCAGTAGATCCCCAGGTGCTGGTGCAGGTCCACGCCGTCGCGGGTGAGGTCGGCGGCGGTGCCCGCCACCACCACGCGGCCGCTGTTGAGGACAACGATGTCGTCGGCGACGTCGAAGACGAGCTTGGCGTTCTGCTCCACCAGCACGATCGAGAGTCCCTGGGCCTTCAGCCGCCGGATCGTCGCCATGACCTCGGCCACGATCTGCGGCGCCAGGCCCTCGGAGGGCTCGTCCAGCAGCAGCACGCGCGGGTTGGCCATCAGCGCGCGGCCGATGGCCAGCATCTGCTGCTCGCCGCCGGAGAGCGAGCCGGCGATCTGCCGGTGACGCTCGCGCAGCCGCGGAAACATGCCGTAGACGCCGTCGAGCGTCCACGCCGCGGGGGCGCCGCCGCTGGCGCGGCGGGCGGCGACGGCCAGGTTCTCGCGCACGGTGAGGCTGCGGAAGATGCGGCGGCCCTGCGGCACCAGGGCCACGCCCTCGGCGGCGATGCGCTCGGGCGCCCGCCCGGTGACCGCGCGGCCGTACACGCTGACGGCGCCCTGGCGCGGGGGCAGCAGGCCGACGGTGACGTTCATCGAGGTGGACTTGCCGGCGCCGTTGCGGCCGAGCAAGCCGAGCAGCCGGCCCTCGCCCAGCCGCAGCGACACCCGGTGCAGCACGTGGCTGTCGCCGTAGAAGGCGTCGATATCGGTCAGCGCCAGCGCGTCAGGCACCGAGGTAGATCTCCCGCGTGCGCGGATGCGCGACGACCTCCGCCCGCGTGCCCTCCACCACGACCTCCCCGAAGTGCAGCACGCTGATGCGCTCGGCGAAGTCGAGCGCCACGTCCATGTCGTGCTCGATCATGACGATCGTCACCTCGCGCGGGATGCCGCTCACCAGCCGCAGCACGTCGCGCCGCTCCTCGGTCGAGAGCCCGGCGAACGGCTCGTCGAGCAGCAGCACGCGCGGCCGCTGGGCCAGGGCCATGGCGATCTCCAGCCGCCGCCGCTCGCCGTACGAGGTCTCGGCCACCGGGCGCTCGGCCAGCGCCTCCAGCCCCAGCCGCGCCAGCACGGCGCGCGCCTCGTCCACCAGCGCGGTCTGCCGGGCCAGCCGCACCAGCGGGTTCCAGCGCAGGCGGGAGAGGCCGAGCAGCGCCAGGGTGACGTTGCGCAGCAGCGTCTCGCGCGGGAACAGCGTGATGATCTGGTAGGTGCGGCCGATGCCGAGGTGCGCGCGGCGGCGGGTCGGCAGCCGGGTGATGTCGCGCTCGAACAGCGCGATGGCGCCGCCGTCGGGGCGCAGCTCGCCGGTGATGAGGTTGAACAGCGTCGTCTTGCCGGCGCCGTTGGGGCCGATGATCAGCCGGCGCTCGCCGGCCTCGACGGTGAGGCTCACGCGCGAGGTGACGCGCAGGCCGCCGAACGACTTGTCGAGATCGCGCACGGCCAGCGCGGTCATGGCAGCGACTGCCGGGCGGCCGGCAGATGACCGGCGCCCGGCAGCCGGCGCCGCGTCAGCCAGCGGGCCAGCCGCAGGGTGCCCGGCACCAGGCCCTCCGGCATGAAGACGACGATGGCGACGAAGATG
>DASSLH010000484.1:0-7256 GCA_035689625.1 Candidatus Methylomirabilota bacterium
GTGATGCGCGCCCGGGTAGACGGTGATGTCGGCGTCGAACCCGGCGCGCCTGAGCGCCTCCACCCGCTCGCGGCACCGCGAGGCCGGCGTCCAGTCATCGGCCTCACCGACGTGGATCCGCAGCGGCGCCGACACGCGGCGCAGCTCGGGATACGTGTCCTTCGCCCACTGGGTCGCCGACGCCAGCGTGGCGCCGCCCCCGTGCGAGAAGCCCATCAGCGCGACGCGCCGCGTGTCGATGCGCGGATGGCCGGCCAGCACGCGCAGGGCGCCGTAGGCGTCGGGAACGCGTTGCACGCTCAGCAGCGGCTGGCTGTTCGTGCACACCTCGCGCAACCCCCGGCCCCTGAAGCTGTCGACGGTGAACGTCGCGTAGCCCGCGCGGCCGAGCGGCGTCACCCAGCCGTGCTCGGCGTTGCTGAGCCCGCCGCAGCCGTGGAGCAGCACCACGAGCGGGAACGGGCCGGCGCCGGCCGGCACGCGCAGGTCGCCGGCGATGGTGGCCGCCTGCTCGCTGAGCGCGAAGCGCGAGGCGGACACGCGCAAGATCGAGCCCGCCGTCGTGAACCGGATCGTGCCCGCGGCGTCGGCGTCGAGCGCGCCCTGCGCATCGTGCACCGGCCGGCTGCAACCCGTGACGACGGCGAGCCCGAGGAACGCAGCGGCGAGGCAGCGGCGCGCCGTCATGCCAGCGCGGGCATGACCTCGTGGGTGAGGACGCGCAGGGAGCGCTTCACCCTCTCGGGGGGCAGCGAGCAGCCGGGGTCGAGCTCGGCCACGACGCCGTTGAGGCCGAGGTCGTCGCGGATGGCGCGCAGCCGCTCGGCGATGAGCTTGGCCGGGCCGACGATCGCGCGCGTTCGCAGGATCTCGTCGTAGTCGATCGTTGCCAGCCGGTCGGCCCAGAACGTCTTGCGCTCGGCCGAGCCGGTGCCCGGCCGGCCCAGGCCGAGCCGTGTGATCTCGGCCTGGCGTGCGCAAAAGGCCAGCAGCGCCTCCTCGCTCTCCGCACGCGCCTCGCGCTCCGTGGGCGCCGCGTAGACCGGGATGCGCAGGTAGACGGTCGGCGCGCCCGCGTGGCCGGCCGCGTGCCAGGCGTCACGGTAGGACTTCAAGTAATCCTTGAGGTCGAGCAGGTCGAGCGCGCGCACCCCGACGAAGATCCCGAGGCCGAGCTGGCCGGGGATGACGAACGACTCCGGCGTGTTCACCGCCATGCGGATCGGCGGGTGCGGTCGCTGCAGCGGCGTCGGGGTCACCGGGCCCGTCTTGATCCGGAAGAACTCGCCCTCGTAACTGAAGGCCTCACCCTTCCAGGCCTGGCGGATGATGTCGAGCGCCTCGGCGAAGCGCGCCTGGCTCTCGCCGTAGGGCACGCCCAGCACGTCGTAGGCCCGCGGCGAGCCGCTGCGCCCCACGCCGAAGTCGAAGCGCCCCTGGCTCACGTGATCGAGCGTGGCCACGTCCTCGGCGATGCGTAGCGGGTGGTTGAGCGGCAGCAGGTGCACGGCGGTGCCGATGCGCAGCCGGCGCGTGCGCCCGGCGATGGCGCCGGCGAGCACCAGCGGCGAGGAGAGCACCGAGCGGGCGACGTTGAAGTGGATCTCGCCCAGCCAGACGCCGTCGAGGCCCCACGCCTCGGCCGCATCGACCATGTCGAACTTGTCGTGGAAAGCGTCGGCGGGGGTGGTGCCGGGGCGCGCTTCCTCCAGGAAGATCCCGACGTGCATGGTGTGGGTGGACAATGCCCCAGGAGCGGGCCGCTGTCAAAGTGCTGTGCTAGGCTGCCCGCCATGCCGACCTCGATCGTCATCGCCGGCGGCGGTCTCATGGGCCTGAGCGCCGCCTGGCACCTGCGCCGCGCCGATGCCGGCGTGCGCGTGACGGTGCTGGAGCGCGAGCGTGCCGGCGCCGCCGCCTCGGGCGCCAGCGCGGCCGGCGTACGCGTCATGGGACGCGATCGGGCCGAGCGGGCGCTGGCGCTGGCGAGCCTGGCGCGCTGGCCCGGGCTGGACCGCGAGCTCGAGGGCGCGACACGCTATCGCCGCGGGGGCGGACTGCGCGTGGCGCTGGACGAGGCCGCCTGGCGCGCGGCCCCTGGCTGGGTCGCCGAGCAGCGTGCCGACGGCGTGCCGGTCGAGGTCGCGGGCGTGGCGTCGACAAGAACGCTGGCGCCCGGCGTCGCTGCCTCCTGCGCGGGCGGCGTCACCTGCGCGATGGATGGCCAGGCCGAGGCGATGGCGACCGTGGAGGCGTTCGCCGCGGCGGCCCGACGGCTCGGCGCGCGCGTGGAGGAAGGCGTGGGCGCCGGCGCGCTGGTGATGGAGCGCGGGCGCGTGGTCGGCGTCACGCGCAGCGACGGCGGCCGCGAGGCGTGCGACGTCGCGATCGTCGCAGCGGGCACGTGGAGCGCGGCGTTGCTGGCGCCGCTGGGCGTGCGGCTGCCGCTGGCGACGCGCGCGCTGCAGATGCTCCTGACCGAGCCGGCGCCCGGCACGCTGGCGCCGGTCCTCAGCGCGTTCGATCGCCAGCTCAGCCTCAAGCAGCTGGCGAGCGGCGCCTGGCTCATCGGCGGCGGCTGGCCGGCGCGCATTCCCGACGAGGCTGCCAACCGGTGGGAGCTGCTGGAGGCCAGTGTGCAGTCCAGCCGCGCCGTCGCCCGCGAGGTCTATCCCGCCGTCGCCCACGCCAAGCTGGCCTGCGGCTGGGCGGGGCTGGAGGCGTTCACGCCGGACGGCCTGCCGGTGCTGGGGCCGGTGCCCGGCGTCGACGCCGTGCTCGTCGCCGCCGGCTTCTGCGGCCACGGCTTCGCGCTGGCCCCGGCCGTCGGCGACGTCCTCGCGCGACTGGCGCTGGGAGCCGATGCGCGCCGCGAGCTGTGGCGCGACCTCACGCCGGCGCGGTTCACGAGGGGAGGAGCGTGATGATCAGGGTCTTCGCGCTGTGCGGCGGCTACCTGGAGCTGCCCTACGAGAGCATGATCCGCGACGCGCCGCCGTCGCGCTGGACGGTGCCGATCGAGTGCTTCCTCGTTCAGCACGACCGGGGCCGGCTGCTGTTCGACACGGGCCTGCACTGCGAGACGCTCACGAAGATGCTGGATCGCTATGGCCCCGAGCGCGCCACGCGCTTCGGGGTTCGCTCGCAGCCCGGCGACGACATCGTGAGCCAGCTCGCGCGGCTGGGGCTGACGCCGGCCGACGTGCCGCTGGTCGCCAACTCCCACTGGCACTTCGACCACTGCGGCGGCAACGAGTTCTTCCCGGCCTCCACGATCCTCGTGCAGAAGCGCGAGATGGACGCCGCCCGCTCGCCCGAGGTCCTCGCCCAGGGCAGGTATCGGCCGAGCCCGCCCGACTACGAGCACCCGCTGCGCTACCAGGCCGTGGACGGCGAGCACGACGTCTTCGGCGACGGCAGCGTCGTGCTGATCCCGACCTACGGCCACACGCCGGGCCACCAGTCGCTGCGCGTCAGGCAGGGGCGCGACACGCTGCTGCTGACGGCGGACGCTTGCTACACGCGCGAGAACATGGACCGGCAGGTGCTGCCGACGGTCGTCTGGGACGAGACGGAGATGGCCCACTCGCTGCGCCGCCTGCGCGACATGCGCGACAAGCAGGGGGCCCGCACGCTCTACGGCCACGACCCCGAGCAGTGGCGGAGCCTGCCGCAGGCGCCGGTCCCGCTGGCGTGAGTCTCGCCCGCCGCGGCTCAGCCGTCGGGAAGAATGTCGTCCAGCTCGACGATGGCGAAGCCTTCCTCGCGGAGCGCACGCTCGATGCTGGCGCGGCGGCGCTCGCTCGGCCGCGCGTCTGCCGGCGCCGGGCGAGGTGACGCGCGGCGTTCCCCGTGCCGGCGGTCGAAGAAGACCCGGGCATCCTCGGTCACGCCCAGATGGGCGACGAGCTCGTCGAGCACGTCCGGTCGATATACCGAGACGATGTACAGTCGCTTGGCCATGTCGTCCTCACGCGCGGAAGCTGTCGAGCGGAACGGTGGAGTCCAAGATCCGTGCCATGCGGGTGACCAACAAGACCGGGGACTTGGGGCGGTGCGTGACCAGGGAGCGGACAGATGTTGAACGCGCGTGCCAGACGTCCTGGCTCGTATTTCACCAGCCAGTCATCACGCGAGTCTACGTCGCCGCGCGCGTGCCGCCGTAGGCCTCGCTGGGGCCGATCTTGCTGTCCTCGAAGATGAGCCGCGCGCGCTTGTCGACGACGCCGGACCAGCCGGCCAGCGCCTGCTCGCTCCACTCGGCGTCGGGGCGCGGCTCGTCGTCGAAGTTGCCGTAGGTGTCCACGCCGCGCACGAGCATGGCCGACTGGCGGATCCGCGGGGGCCGGGCCCAGGTCGGCAGCATCTCGACCAGCAGCAGGAAGCGGCGGTCGGGGCCGAAGTTCGTGCCGGAGCCGTGCACGAGCGAGTTGTCGAACAGCGCCATCTCGCCGGGCGAGAGCGCGAAGTCCTCGGCCCTGGATTCGTCGAACGGCTCGCTGATGAACTGGCCGCGGGCCAGGATGCTCTTGGGATCGTCGGTCTCCTCGTGCTTGAGGACGCCCCACCGGTGCGAGCCGGGGATGCCGCGCAGGCAGCCGTTGGCCGCGCCGCAGTCCGAGAGCGCCAGCGCCCCCAGCACGACGGGGATGGCGGCGCCGTAGGCGGAGTCCTGGTGCCAGCCGGCGAACGTCTGGCCGTCGGCCTTCTTCACGCGCCAGGCCATGGACCAGCAGCGGAGGTTGGGGCCGATCAGGTCCTCGAAGACGTCGAGGATGTGCGGGTCCTCGGCGATCTCCAGCACCCACGGGCACAGCAGGTGGGACTTCGTCTTCATCTTCTTGATGTCGCTCACGCGGGCCTCGAGCGCCTCGAAGCGCGCGCGGCAGGCGCGCGCCCGCTCGGCGCTCATCGCGCGCACCGGCGAGAGGAAGCCGTTGTCCCGGAACGACTGCACCTGGGCCTCGGTCAGCACCTTGGGCATCTCGGCTCAGGCCTCCGCCTCGACCAGCACCGGCGTGTCCTGGGCGGGCTTGTAGCCCATGTGGGCGGGGAACTCGGGGCTGAGCGGCCACGCCGCCGGGAACTTCAACCAGAGTCTCAGCATGTGACGCTTCTGGTGCGGCTCGGGCCCGTCCACGAAGCCGGTGCGCGAGTGCAGGATCGTGTAGTTGTTGATGAACTGGATGTCGCCCGGCTCGAGGTCCATGTCCAGGCGCAGGTCGGCGCGGCGCGTGCACTCGTCGAGGTAATCGAGCGCGGCCTGCTCCAGCGCCGTGAGCGGCACCCCGCGCTTGACGGCGCCGGCGTTGATCTGGTTGCGGATGTAGCGGCAGGAGACGACGCCGTCCCTGGCGCCGAACACCGGGATCGGGCGCTCGGACACGCCGCGCTCGGTGAGCGCCGCCTCGCGGCGGATATAGTAGAAGCCGTTGTAGAGCAGCCCGAGGTACTCGGGGTGGTTGGCCAGGATCTCGTTGTGCACGGTCACCGACGAGACGATGCTCGACAGGCCGCCCTCGAGCGCGCGGCGCAGGCAGAGCAGGCCCACCACGTCGCCGGCGTCGGTGTGATACGGCAGGTAGGCGCTGGTCTCGTAGCCGCGCACGTCGATGTTGCCGTAGGTGCGGCCGTGATCGTAGACGTGGCCCAGCAGCTCGCCCTGCGGATTCTGGTAGAGCGGCGAGCCAAGGTAGCGGCCGAGGCCCCAGAACACCAGGCCGGTGTCCTCGTCGCTCCAGCGCCCCACCGGCAGCCCGCGCACCAGCACGAAGCCGCGGCCGTCGCGCATGTCGGCCAGCGCCTGCGCCAGGCGCTCGCGCATCACGGTGAGCGGGAACTGCTCGCGGCCGATCTGCTCGAGCGGCTTGCCGCTCGCCTTGGCCGCCGCCAGCGCGCGCTCGACGTCGGCGACCTCGGCCTCGCCCAGGCGCATGATCCACGACGTCTCCCTCGCCAGCGCGTCTCCGCGCCAGGCCTGGGGACCGGTGATCGGCGTCATCCAGCAGATCGAGCTCATCGGGTCGTCTCCTTACGAGTGCCGCGGGTCCAGGGCGTCGCGCAGGCGGTCGCCGAGGACGTTCAGGGCCATGACGAGCGTGAAGATCACCAGCCCAGGATACAGGGCCATCCAGGGCGCCTGGGACAGGTACCGCTGGGCCGCGTTCAGCATGCTACCCCAGGACGGGGCCGGGGGCTGCTGGCCCAGGCCCAGGACCGACAGGCTCGCCTCGGCGATGATCGCGGCCGCGACCGTGAGGCTCGACTGGATCAGCAGGGGCGGCAGCATGTTGGGCAGGATGTGGCGGCCGGCGATGCGTCGGTGCGAGCAGCCGAGCGCGCGGGCGGCCTCGATGTACTCCTCGTGCTTGAGGCCCAGCACGGTGCCCCGGGCCAGCCGCAGGAAGGTCGGCAGCGCGGCGATGCCGATGGCGATCATCGCGTTGGTGAGGCTGGGGCCCAGGAAGGCGGCCAGCGCGATGGCCACGATCAGGAACGGGATGGCCAGCATCGCGTCGGTCAGCCGCATGATAAGCGAGTCGATCCAGCCGCCGGCGTAACCCGACAGCAGCCCGAACGGCACGCTCACGGTGAGCGCGATGGCCACCGGGATCACGCCGGCCAGCAGCGAGGCGCGGGCGCCCCAGATGATGCGCGAGAGCACGTCGCGTCCCACCTCGTCGGTGCCGAGCCGGTACACCGCCGACGGCGGCTTGCGGATGGCCCGGAAGTCCTGGCGGACCGGGTCGAACGGCGCCAGCCGGGGCGCGGCCAGCGCGACGGTGATGAAGGTCAGCACGACGGCGGCGGCCAGCAGCGAGGAGGGCCGGCGCAGCAGGCGTCGCACGTCAGGTGCGCAGCCGCGGGTTGGCGGCGAAGTAGAGCAGGTCGGCCAGCATGTTCGTGAGCACGAACAGGCTGGCGGAGATCAGGACCACGCCCTGCACGACCGGGTACTCGCGGTTGAACACGGCGTCCACCAGCAGCTTGCCGAAGCCGGGGATCGCAAAGATCTGCTCGGTGAGCACGGCGCCCGACAGCAGCCGCCCGAACTCGATGGCCCCCAGCGTGATGACCGGGATCAGCGCGTTGCGCAGCGCGTGTTTGAGGATCACCAGCCGCTCGGGCACGCTCTTGGCCCGGGCGGTGCGCACGTAGTCGGCATGCAGCGTCTGCAGCATGGCCCCCCGCGTGTGGCGCATCATCACGCCGGCCACGCCGGTGCCGAGCACGAAGGACGGCAGCAGGATCATCTT
>DASSLH010000485.1:0-4986 GCA_035689625.1 Candidatus Methylomirabilota bacterium
GTGGTGGAGGAGGTCGCCGACCTCTGGTTCCACACGCTGGTCCTGCTCGGCGCGCGCTCGATCCCGCTGCGCGACGTGCTCGAGGAGCTGGCGCGCCGGCATTCCACGCCGGCCCCCGGCGGCTAGCGCGTCGTGGGCGCGGCCGCGCGCCGGGCGACGGCGCTCGCCGTCGCGGCGCTGGCGCTCGGCGCCTGCGCCGGACGCCGCATCGAGCACGGCGTCTACCACGCGCCGAGCGGCTACCGGGTCGCGGTGCCGGGCGAGGGCTGGGACGTGGTGGACGACGCGCGGGCGGACCTCGAGCTGCGGCGGCGCGCGGCGCCGGCCGGCATGCTGGTCAACGGGCTGTGCGACGCGCGGACGGCGCGTCACGACTGGCCGACGCTGTCGCGCCAGCTGCTGCTGGGGCTGCGCGACCGCGTGACGCTCGCGAGCGACGACGTGCCGGTGAACGGCCACCTGGCCTCGCACCGGCTGCTGGAAGGACGCATGCGAGACAGCGACGAGCGGGTGCGCATCGAGGCCTACACCCTCAAGGAGGGGCGCTGTGTGTACGACCTGCTCTACGTGGCGCCGCCGGCGGACTTCGACGCCGGCCGCTCCGACTTCACGCGCTTCGTCGAGAGCTTCCGGCCCTAGGCGATGGACACCTATCTGAGACGCACGGCGATGTGGTACGGCGGCGTCGGCCTGCTCACGGCGCAGGTGCTGCGCAGCCTGGCGCTGCCGCCCAAGTACTTCCGGCTGGTCGTGCTCGAGGTCGAGCTAATGGGCGTGAGCTCGCTCGGCGTGGCGCTGACGGCGGCCGTGTTCACCGGCATGGTCTTCGCCCTGCAGAGCGCGGTCAACATGGCGCGCTTCGGCGCCGAGAACTACGTGGGCCCGATCTCGGCGCTGGCCATCCTGCGCGAGCTGGGGCCGGTGCTGACGGCGATCCTCGTCGGCGGCAAGGTCGCCTCCGGCATCACGGCCGAGCTGGGCTCGATGAAGGTGACCGAGCAGATCGACGCGCTGCGGACGCTCGGCGTGAACTTCGTCAAGCGCCTGATCGTGCCGCGGGTGCTCGCCTCGCTGCTGGTCTTCCCGCTACTCACCGTGCTGTCCGACGTGCTGGGCGTGCTGGGCGGCATGCTGATCACCTACGTCGAGCGCGGCACCGACATGTGGGCGTACTGGAACACCACGACGTACTGGGTGGTCCCCCGCGACTTCCTGATGGGCGTCGGCAAGTCGTTCTTCTTCGGCGCCATCGTCACGCTGATCGGCTGCTACAACGGGCTCAACACGACCGGCGGCACCGAGGGGCTGGGGCGGGCGACCACCGCCACCGTCGTGCAGGTCACGATGGGCGTCATCATCTCGGACTTCTTCCTGACCAAGCTCATGCTGATGCTGTTCTGGTAGATGACGGCCGGCGAGACGATCGTCCAGGTCCGCGCGCTCAGCAAGCGCTTCGACGCCAACGAGGTGCTGCGCGGGCTCGACTTCGACGTCCGGCGCGGCGAGACGCTCGTCGTCATGGGCGGCAGCGGCTCCGGCAAGACCGTGCTGCTCCGCCACGTGGCCGGGCTGATCCGCCCGACTTCTGGCACCATCGTGGTGTTCGGGCGGCGGATCGACGGGCTGAGCGAGGAGGAGCTGCTGCCGATCCGGCGGCGGATGGGGTACGTGTTCCAGGGCGCGGCGCTGTTCGACTCGCTGTCGGTCCACGAGAACGTGGCGTACCCGCTCCGTGAGCACAGCAGCCTGCGCGAGGCGGAGATCCGCGAGCGCGTCGTGCGCTTCCTGGGCCTGGTGGGCCTCGGCCCCGAGATCCTCGACCTGCTGCCGGCCGAGCTCTCGGGCGGCATGCGCAAGCGCGTGGGCATCGCGCGCGCGCTGATCGGAGAGCCGGAGATGCTGCTGTTCGACGAGCCGACGGCGGGCCTCGACCCGACGAATGCCAAGATGGTGGGCGAGCTCATCGTGAAGCTGCGGTCGGGCGGCGTCTGCGACACGGCCATCGTGGTCACGCACGACCTCGAGCTGGCCCGCACCGTGGCCGACCGCGTGGCGATCCTCATCGACGGCCGCTTCGCGGCGCTAGGGCCGCTGGACACCGTGGTCGACTCGCGCGATTCCGCCGTCCAGGCGTTCCTGGCCGGCGAGGCGAGGGTGACGGCATGAACGAAGAGCGCCAGGAACGGGTGCACAAGCTTCGCGTCGGCATCTTCGTGCTGGTGGGGCTGGCCGCGTTCCTCGGCATGATCTACGCGCTCGGCGCCCGCGCGCGGCTGTTCGAGCCGAAGCTGACGATCCATGCCGACTTCACCGAGGTCGGCGGCCTCGTGGAGGGCGCCACCGTGCGGTTGGCCGGCGTGCAGATCGGCCGCGTGACCGACGTGCGGCTGCCCGCCGAGCCCGGGGGCAAGGTGCGCGTGGACATGACGATCGCCCGTCGCTACGCCGACCGCGTGCGCAAGGACTCGGTGGCGCGCATCGAGACGCAGGGCCTGCTGGGCGATCGCATCGTGGAGCTCACCGTCGGCACCACCCAGGCGCCGGGCGTCAAGGCGGGCGACGTGATCGCCTCGCGCGATCCGTTCGACTTCACCCGGGTCGTGTCCGAGAGCGCGGGCACCGTGAAGAGCGTGAGCGCGCTGGCCGACAGCCTGCGCCAGACCGCCGACACGCTGAACCAGTCGCACCTCATCGAGGACGCCGCCGCCACGGTCGGCACCGCCCGCAAGGTCACCGAGCAGGTCGCGCGCGTCGTCAACGAGGTCGAGCACGGCAAGGGGTGGGCGAACGCGCTCGTCTACCAGGAGCCGGTGGCGCTGCGCAAGCTCAACGACCTCGCCGTCACCACCCAGGCACTGCTCGACCGCGTCCAGCGCGGCGAGGGCGCGGCCGGCGTGCTGACGTCCGAGCAGTCCACCGCCTCGGCGAAGCGCTTCGTGGCGGCGATGGACCGGCTCAGCCGCATCGTCGCGCAGCCCTCGCCCGAGGACGGCGTGCTGCCGGCGCTGCTGTTCGATCCGCAGTACCGCGCGATGCTCGACGACGCCCGCGTGCTGGCCCACAATCTGCGCGAGGTTTCCGACCGGCTGGCCGGCGGGCGCGGCACGCTCGGCAGCCTGGTGCGCGACGAGCCGGGCGACGCGAGCATCCGCCAGACGTCGCGCGACCTGCAGGCGACCATGGCGAACCTCAAGGAGATCACCGACAAGATCAAGGACGGCGAGGGCACCGTCGGCGCGCTCATCGCCGATCCCACCGTCTACGAGCGGCTGGTCGCCATCCTCGACGGCGCCTCCCGAAGCTTCCTGCTGCGCGGGCTGCTGCGCGGCCTCGGCAAGGACGGCGGCGCCTCCCACGACGGCGCCGCCAGCGGCGGCGCCTCGAAGGACGGCGCCGTCCAGCGCAAGGACTGACGTGCCGCGGCCGACCAGCGTCTTCCGCTGCCAGCAGTGCGGCTTCGCCAGCGCGAAGGCCGGCACCTGCCCGGACTGCAAGCGGGCCACCGGCGAGCTGGTCCCGCTGGTCGAGGAGCGCGCGGCGCCGCCGGGCGCCGGCCGTCGCCCGGCCGCCGCCACCGGCACCCGGCCGGTGTCGCTCGCCGACGTCGCGATGGAGCGCGGCGACCGCACGCTGACCGGCATCGGCGAGCTGGATCGCGTGCTCGGCGGCGGCGTCGTGCGCGGCTCGCTGGTGCTGGTCGGCGGCGAGCCCGGCGCCGGCAAGAGCACGTTGCTGCTGCAGACGGCGCGCGCACTGGCGCGGGTCGCCCCGCCGGTCCTCTACGTCTCGGCCGAGGAGTCGGCCGCGCAGGTCAAGATGCGCGCCGACCGGCTTGGTATCGGCGGTGACGGCCTGCTGCTGTGGACGGAAAACGATCTTGCCGTGGTGCAGGCCGAGCTCGACACCGCCAAGCCGCGCGCGCTGGTGATCGACTCCATCCAGACGGTGTTCCTGCCCGACCTCGAGTCGGCGCCGGGCAGCGTGGCGCAGGTGCGCGAGTGTGGGGCGCGTCTCATGACGCTGGCCAAGAGCCGCGGCATCGCCACGTTCCTGGTGGGCCACGTCACCAAGGAAGGCACGCTGGCCGGGCCCCGCGTGCTCGAGCACCTGGTGGACACCGTGCTCTACTTCGAGGGCGAGCACCATCACGCCTACCGCGTCCTGCGCGCGGTGAAGAACCGCTTCGGCTCCACCAACGAGATCGGCGTGTTCGAGATGGCGACCGGCGGGCTGGTCGAGGTGCCCAACCCCTCGGGCTTCTTCCTGGCCGAGCGGCCGGCCGAGGCGCCGGGCTCGGTCGTCGTCGCCGCGCTCGAGGGGACGCGGCCGCTGCTGCTGGAGCTGCAGGCGCTCGTCACGCGCGCCTCGTTCGGCACGCCGCGCCGCACGGTGCTGGGCGCCGACTACAACCGCGTCTGCCTGCTCCTGGCGGTGCTGGAGAAGCGCGGCGGCCTGCCGATCGGCGGCCAGGACGTCTACGTCAACGTCGCCGGCGGCGGCCGCATCGCCGAGCCGGCGGCGGATCTCGGCATCGTGATCGCCGCCGCCTCGAGCTATCTCGAGCGGCCGGTGGCGCCCGACGTGCTGGTGCTGGGCGAGGTCGGCCTCACCGGCGAGGTCCGCGCGGTGAGCGGCGTGGACGCGCGCCTGCGGGCGGCCGCCCAGCTCGGGTTCAAGTCGGCAGTCCTGCCGCGCGGCAACATCGAGGCCGGGCTGCCGCTGGCCGTCAAGGGTGTGGCCAGCGTGAGCGAGGCGCTGGGAGCGCTGCTGCCGTGATCGGGCCGACGCTCGTCCGTCTGGCGGTCGTGCTCGCCTGCGCGGCGGCGGGCGCCGCGCTCGCCCCCTCGCCGGGGCTCGGCGCGCTCATCGGCGCGATGGCCGGCGTGCTGGCCACCACGCTGGAGCGCGGCGCCGGCGCCGTCGCCTTGCCGCGCCTCGTGTGGGGAACGCTCGGCGCGCTGGCCGGGCTGGCCGGCGGACTGCTGC
>DASSLH010000486.1:0-3630 GCA_035689625.1 Candidatus Methylomirabilota bacterium
CAAGCACGTCGAGGGCGAGCTCACCGGCTCCGTGCGGCGGCTTGGCCGCCGGCGGCTGGAGGACGCGCTCGACGTCGCGCTGGCGCCGCTCACCAACCAGCGCGAGCGGGTGACGTGGCCGGACGGCCGCCGCTCCGGCGATCTCTACGGCAAGGTCGTGGCCGCGGCGGCCGGCGTGACGACGATCCATCTCACGTCCGTCGATCCCGCCGACGACGCCGCGCTCGCGCGGCTGCTCGCCGCACCGACGGCTGGCGGCGGCGTGTCCTACGGGGCGGAGGAGCGAGCATGAGCCAACGAGCCACCCGCATCCTGATCCTCGGCGGCGGCTTCGGCGGCGTCTACATTGCGACGCGCAGCCGATGATCCGGCTGACCTGCCGGGACGTCATCGGACGGCTGGCCGACTACGTGGACGCCGCCCTCGACCTGCTCATGCAGGCGCGCGTCGCGCTGCACCTGGCCGTGTGCGCGGAGTGCCGCGCCTACCTCCAGACTTATCGGCGCACGATCGCGCTCGCCGGTCGGGCCGGGCGCGTCGAGATGCCGGCCGAGGCGCGTCACCGCGTCACCCGCGAGCTGCTGGAACGCCAGCGGCGGGGCGGCTAGCCGTCGGCGGCGGCGGTGTCGTGGCGGGCCGCGAGCCGCTGCCAGGCCAGTCCGCCCAGGATCAGCGCCAGGCCGATCGGCGTCGAGCGGTAGATCGGCTCGCCGAGGACGACGTGGATCAGCAGCAGCGACACGGCGGGCGCGCCGAAGATCAGGTTGGCGATGCGCGCGGTGTTCGTCGTCCGCTGCATCGCGGACAGCCAGAGCACGAAGGTGAGCCCCATCTCGAAGACGCCGACGTAGCTCGCCGCCGCGAGGCCCGGCCACGCCACCGGCCGGAGCGCGCCGGTGGCGATGGACCAGACGAGGATCATCGGCAGGCTGGCCAGGAAGTTCAGCGTCAGCGCGAGCACGGGATCGCGGCGGTCGCGCGCGTTCAGGAGCCAGGACAGCGCCCATAGCACCGTCGAGCCCAGGGCCAGGGCGACGCCGGCGCCGTCGGTGAAGTGCAGCGATCGCAGCTGGCCGCGCGTCGCGATCACGAGGACGCCGGCGTAGCAGCCGGCGGCCGCGAGCACGTCGCGGCCGCGCAGCCGGTGCCGCAACAGCGGCACCGCGAGCAGCGTCATCGTGAACGCCCACGTGTAGTTGATCGCCTGCGCCTCCTGCGCCGGCAACCGGCGGTAGGCCTCGAACAGCACCAGGTAGTACGCGAACGGATTGATCGCGCCGAGCAGCAGCGCGCGCCGCCACTGGGCCCGGCCGCCCGCGAGGACCTCGGCGAGCCGGCCGCGCGCCAGGAGCACGAGCAGCAGCGTCGCCGTCGACACGAGGGTGGCGTGCAGGAGCAGCTGGGCCGGGCTCATGTGGCGCAGGCTGAGCTTGAACGCCGTGGCGACGGTGGACCAGCAGAGCACCGCGGTCAGTCCGAGCAGGAGCGCGCGCCGGTCGTCGGGCACTGGCCGGGGCGGGATTCCGGGTTCGGGCTAGAAGGCGACCGCCCCGCGGCCGATCAGCGTGCGGGCGCGCAGCCTGGCGTGCAGCTCGCCGACGCGCTCGAGCGGCACCACCGCGGAGACGACGGGCCGGATCCTGCCTGTGGCGACCAGCTCGCCGGCGCGCGCCAGCTCCCAGCGGGAGGCGTAGCGGCTGCCCAGCACGCTCACCTCGTCGTGCACGAGCCGGCGCGGCGCGACGTCGGCGCTGACGCCCGGGAACGTCGTCAGGACCACGAGCCGACCGCGGCGCCCGAGCGCGTCCAGACAGACGCCGAGCGTCTCGCGCGAGCCGACAAAGTCGATCGCCACGGTGACGTCGCCGGCGGCCGCCGCCCGGACCGCCGCCACCAGGTCGCCGGCGCCGGCGTCCACCACCGCGTCGGCGCCGGCCTCGCGCGCGGCGGCCAGCTTGGCGCCGCCGACGTCGATGCCGACGACGCGGGCGCCGAACAGGCGCGCCATCTGCACCATGTGGACGCCCACCCCGCCGCCGGCGCCCATCACCAGCGTCGTGTCCGGCGGCGCGATGCCGGCGCGGCGGCTGACGTGAAACGGGGTCGCGATCGCGTCGGGAATGGCCGTGGCCGCCACCGGCGAGACGCCGGCCGGCACCGGCAGCAGGTTGAAGGCCGGCAGCGCGCAGTACTCGGCGTACCCGCCGTCGGCGGCGACGCCCACGTTGCCACGCAGGTTGCGGCAGAGCGGCTCGTGCGCCAGCCGGCAGAGGTCGCAGCCGCCGCAGGCGAGATAAAAGTACGCCATCACGCGCTCGCCCACGCGCGGCGCGGTGACGCCGGCGCCGGTCTCCACGACCGTGCCGACCAGCTCGTGGCCGGGAATGCGCGGCAGCCAGTCGTCGCGCCTCGCCTGGTTGCCATTCATGTAGTTCAGGACGGTGAGCCCGACGCCGCAGGCGTCGACGCGCAGCAGCGCCTCGCCCGCCCGCGGGGCGGGCACCGGCACCGTCTCCAGCGCCAGCGCGTCACCCCACGCGCGCAGCACCTGCGCGCGCATCGTGGCGGGTCGCGACGCAGCCATCTAGCGCGCGCCGAGGGCTTGGACCAGTAGCTCGAGCGCGGCGCGGGCGAACGCGCGCATGTTGGCCTCGCGGTCGCCGTGGCCCGTCTCCAGGGTGACGGCGCGCTCGACGGGCCCGCTGATCGCCAGGCACGCGTGGCCGGCGGCGTCGCCATAGCGGTTGCCGGTCGGCCCGGTGGCGCCGGTCTCCGACAGGCCCCACGTCGTGCCGAGCCGCTCGCGAATCGCGCGCGCCTTGACGAGCGCGTAGGCTTCGGTGCTGGAGCGCACGCCGCGCACCGCCTCGTCGCCCACGCCGAGCAGGCCGCGGCGCGCCGCTTGCGTGTAGACGACGGCACCCCCCAGGAAGTAGGCGGAGGCGCCGGGGACGGCGAGCAGCGCGGCGGAGATCAGCCCGCCCGCCGACGACTCGGCGACGGCGATCGTCTCCTTGCGCGCGACGAGCCGCGCCGCCGCCGCGGCGGCCAGCGCGCTCAGCTCGCCCACGCCGTCGTCACCGCGGACATAGAATGTGTCGGGCACGGGAGGTCTCGCCATGGGCCACGATCATGCCCCGATGATCTCAGGATCGTGGCCGAGTTCAAGCGGCGAGGCCCGAGAACGGAGGCGCGCATGCTCGCGATGTGGGTGAAGGTCCGCGTCAAGCCGGACCAGCGCAAGCGGTTCCTGGAGGCCATCGAGGTGGACGCGCTGGGCTCCGAGCGCGACGAGCCTGGCTGCCATCGCTTCAACGTCCTGCAGGACGCGCAGGACGCTAACGTCTACTACTTCTACGAGGTCTACAAGGACCAGGCGGCGCTCGAAGCCCATCGCAACACGCCGCACTACGCGATCTGGCGCGGGGTGGCCGACGTGCTGGACGGGCCGACCGAGCCCACCCGCTGTCAGACGGTGTTCCCGGCGGCCCGCCCCTACTGGGGGAAGGGGTAGCCGCTAGCGCTGGCCCAGCGCGCGGTTGGCGACCTCCACCGTCTTCTTCTCCACGTCGAAGCGGTGGGTCTCCTTGGTCTCGACGTCTCCGCCGGTGACCCGGATGAAGAAGGTGT
>DASSLH010000487.1:0-2501 GCA_035689625.1 Candidatus Methylomirabilota bacterium
GCGGCGGGCGTCGGCGAGCGCGAGCTGGTGACGCTGGCCGCGCGGGCCGCGCGCCCGGAGAGCGGCGACCCGCTCGACGCCGCCATCCTGGAAGCGGCCGGCGACGGCGAGGCCGTGGCGGTGCTGGCCACGTTTCCGTTCACGGAGGCGCGCCGGCGCGAGAGCGCGATCGTTCGCGAGCCCGGCGGCGGCGCCGGCGTCGTCGTCAAGGGCGCCGTGGAGACGGTGCTGGCAATGTGCGCGCTCGGCGCCGACGAGCGCGAGGGCTGGAGCCGGGAAGCCGCCAAGCTCGGCGAGAGCGGCCGCCGCGTGATCGCCTGCGCGCGGCGCCCGCTCGACGGCGCGCCGGCGAGCGAGCCGGCCGACGGCTACGCGCTGGCCGGGCTGCTGGCGTTCGAGGATCCGGTCCGCCCCGGCGTGGCCGAGGCGGTGGCCGAGTGCCGGGCGGCCGGCATCCACACGATCATGGTCACCGGCGACCATCCGGCGACGGCGCGCGCGGTGGCCCGCGAGATCGGGCTCGGCGGCGGCGAGCCCGTCGTCGTGAGCGGCGACGAGCTCGGCGGCCGCGCCGGCGCCGCGCTGCGCGCGCGCGACGTCGTCGCGCGCGCCAGCCCCACGCACACGCTCGAGCTCGTGCGTGCGCTGCAGGCCGACGGCGAGGTCGTCGTCGTCACCGGCGACGGCGTCAACGACGTCCCCGCGCTGCAGGCGGCCGACGTCGGCGTGGCCATGGGGGAGCGCGGCACCCGCAGCGCGCGCGAGGTGGCCGCCATCGTGCTGCTGGACGACAACTTCCGCACGATCGTGCGCGCGGTCGCCGAGGGCCGCCGCCTGTTCAGCAACCTGAGGGCGGCGTTCGAGTACCTGCTGATCGTCCACATCCCGCTGGTGCTGACCGCAGCGCTGGTGCCGCTGGCCGGCTATCCGCTCCTCTACCTGCCGGTGCACATCGTCTGGCTCGAGATGCTGATCCATCCGACCGCGATGCTGGCGTTCCAGATCGGCGGCGCCGGCCGCGCGCTGGCGCCCGTTCGCGCGCACACGTTCTTCGCGCGGAGCGACTGGGCGCGCGTGCTGACGGCGGGCGCGGTGCTGACGGGCGCCGTGATCGCGGGCTACGCGCGCGGTCTCGGCGACGGCGGCGACGTCGAGCACGCGCGCGCGCTGGCGATGGCCACCCTCGCGCTCGGGAGCGCGGCGGTGACGGCCGTGCTCACGCGCCTGAGCGATCGCCTGGCGCGCCTGGTCGTCGCCGGCACCATCGGGCTGTCGGCCGCCCTGATCCAGGCACCGCCGCTGGCGCTGCGCCTGCACGTCTCGCCGCTGCACCTCGACGACTGGGCGCTCGGGCTGGCCGGCGCCCTGCTGGCCGCTGCGCCCCTCGCGCGACGCGCCGCGCGGACATGCCGATGAACGTGCTGGCGCTGAACTGCGGCTCCTCGTCGGTGAAGTTCCGGCTCCTCGCGGTGACGGCGGGTGCGCCGGCGGCCGACGCCCGCGCGCTGGCCGAGCGCACCGAGGCGGTGCGCGCCGGCGACTACGGGGGCGTCATCGAGCGCGTGCTGCGCACGGCCCGCGCGGCCGGCCCCGTGGACGCCGTCGGCCATCGCGTCGTGCACGGCGGGCCGCGCTTCGTGGCGCCCACGCGCATCGACGCCGAGGTGCTGGCGGCCATCGAGGCGCTGGAGAGCCTGGCGCCGCTGCACAACCGCCCGAGCCTGGCCGGCATCCGCGCCTGCCGCGCCGCGCTCGGCGAGGCCACGCCGCAAGTCGCCGTCTTCGACACCGCGTTCCACGCGCGGCTGCCCGAGCGGGCGGCGCGATACGCGATCCCGCCGGCGCTGGCCGAGCGCCACGGCGTCCGCCGCTACGGCTTTCACGGCATCTCGTACGCGTGGGCGACCGCGCGCGCTGCGGCGCGGCTGGGCCGGCCGGTGAGCGCGCTGAAGCTGGTGGCGCTGCACCTGGGCAACGGCTGCTCGGCGGCCGCCATCCGCGACGGCGTCTCGATCGACACGTCCATGGGCCTGACGCCGCTCGAGGGCCTCGTCATGGGCACGCGCTCCGGCGACGTCGATCCCGCGCTGCCCGGCGCGCTGGCGCGCGCCGAGCGCGTGAGCGTGGAGGAGATCGAGCACCTCCTCAACGAGCGCTCGGGGCTGCTCGGGCTCGGCGGCAGCGCCGACCCGCGCGAGCTGCTCGTGCGGGAGGCCACCGACGCCGGCGCGCGCCTGGCGCTCGACGTCTTCTGCTATCGCGCGCGCAAGTACCTGGGCGCCTACCTGGCGGCGCTGCGGGGCGCCGACGCCGTCGTCTTCACCGGCGGCATCGGCGAGCACCAGGCCGAGGTCCGCGCGCGCATCGCGACCGGCTTCGAGTGGTGCGGGCTGGTGCTCGACCCGGCGCGCAACGCCGCCGCCGTCGGCGTGGAGGCGATCGTGAGCGCCGACGGCGCGCCGCTGCGCGCGCTCGTGGTGCCGGCCGACGAGGAGCGCATG
>DASSLH010000488.1:0-2108 GCA_035689625.1 Candidatus Methylomirabilota bacterium
CTGCCTCGAGCTGCTGGAGGACGTCGTCGCCGCCGACCGGCCGGCATACGCGCTCGACCTCGGCACGGGCTCCGGCATCCTCGCGATCGCCGCCGCCCGGCTCGGCGTCGGCCGGGTGCTGGCGTGCGACAGCGACCCCGACGCGGTCAGCGCGGCTGTCGGCAATGCGCGCCTCAATGGTGTTGGCGACCGCGTGAGCTGCGTCGTGGACGACGCCGCCACGCTGATCGCCGAGCCGGCGCCGCTCGTGCTCGCCAACCTGCTCGCCGCCGCCCATCGCGCGCTGGCGCCGCGCTACCCGCGCCTGGTCGCGCCCGGCGGCGTGCTGATCGCCGGCGGCCTGCTGGACGCCGAGAACGACGACGTCGCCGCCGCGCTCGCCGCCCACGGTCTCGCGCTCGAGGCCGGCCGCCGGCTGGAGGGCTGGAGCAGCCTCGCCCTGCGTCATGCGCCGCTTCACGCTGCCGCCTGAGCGCGTCATCGACGGCCGCGTGACGTTCGACGCCGACGAGTCCCGTCACCTCACGCGCGTGCTGCGGCTGCGCCCTGGCGACACCGTCGTCGCCACCGACGGCGCCGGCCGCGATTACACCGTGCGGCTGGAAACGCTCGGCGAGGCGGTCACCGGCACCGTGCTGGCGGCGGCGGCCGGCCCGCACGAGTCGCCGCTGACCGTCACGCTCGTGCAGGGCGTGCCGAAGGGCGACCGCATGGAGACGATCCTGCGCGCGGCCACCGAGCTCGGCGTGGCCCGCGTGCTGCCCGCCCTCTGCGAGCGCACCGTGGTGCGCCTGGAGCCAGGGCGCTGGCGCGAGCGCGCGCGGCGCTGGCAGCGCGTCGCGCGCGAAGCGGCCAAGCAGTGCGGCCGCGCGGTCATCCCCGACGTCGAGACGCCGCGGCCGCTCGACGAGTGGCTGGCCGCCGCCGGTCCGGCCGACCTGGCGCTCTGTCCCTGGGAGGGCGGCGGTGCGGCGCTCGCCACCACGCTGGCCGCGGCCGGCGCGCCGCGCTCCGCGCTGCTCGTCGTCGGGCCGGAGGGCGGCCTCGCCGCCGTCGAGGTCGACGCCGCGCGCGCCCGCGGCTTCACCGTCGTCTCGCTCGGCCCCCGAATCCTCCGCACCGAGACCGCCGGCCCCGCGCTCCTGGCGATCCTCCAGTCGCGCTTCGGCGACCTCAGGTGAGCGGTAAGGGCTGGGAGCACTTCGAGGTCGAGGCGGACGTCGGCGTGCGCGGCTGGGGTCCCACGCGCGCGGAGGCCGTGGCGCAGGTCACGCTCGGCGTCTTCGCGCTCATCGTCCCGCCCGCCGAGGTCGAGGCGCGCGAGCGGCGCGAGGTGCGCGCCCAGGCCGACGGCGCCGAGGCGCTGCTGGTGGCCTGGATCGACGAGTGCCTGTACGTGCACGACATCGAGGGCTTCGTCGTCCACACCATCGAGATGACCGTCTGCACCGACACGCTCGCCCACGGCCTGCTCCACGGCGAGCCGGTGGACCCCCGCCGCCATCGGGTCGGGACCGTCGTGAAGGGCGCGACGTATCACCAGGTCGTGCTCGGCGGCGGCGACGGCCGGCACGAGGCGCAAGTCATCGTGGACGTGTAGCTCGCCGACTGTCTCAAAAACGAGACTGGGAGGGGGAAGGGGCGTGTCATCTCGGCGACGCCTGGACCAAAGTACAATCGCCGTGAGTCCTTCGGACCCCTTGTTTTTCTGTACTTTGCAATCACTACGCCGGCGTGGCACCCCCGTTGCTGCTCACGTTGCGGCCATGCGACAGCAGACCATCCGGCGGTCGGTCACGCTCGAGGGCGTGGGGCTGCACTCGGGCAAGCGGGTGAAGGTCAGGCTCTCGCCGGCCCCGGCGGACTACGGCGTCGTGTTCCGCGCGGGCGCCGATGGCGAGCCGATCCCCGCGGCGCCGGAGAGCGTCGTCGACTCCCACTACGCCACGACGCTCGGCCGCAACGGCAGCCGCATCCAGACGGTCGAGCACCTCATGGCGGCGGCGGCCGGTCTCGGCGTCGACAACCTCGATGTCGTCGTGGACGGCTGCGAGGTGCCGGCCATGGACGGCAGCGCCAAGCCGTTCGTCGCGCTGCTCAACGCGGCC
>DASSLH010000489.1:0-6259 GCA_035689625.1 Candidatus Methylomirabilota bacterium
GAACGTCACGCGCCCGGCCACGCCGGCCGCCAGCGCGGCGTCGCGGCTGGTCTTGACGAGGCCGGGATCGATCTCCACGCCGACGCCCCGGGCGCCGAAGTCGCGCGCCGCCTCGATCACCACGCGGCCGTCGCCGCTGCCGAGGTCGAAGACGACGTCGGCCGGCGTCACCGCCGCCACGCGCAGCATCTCGAGGCTCACGGCCTGGGGCGTGGCGACGAACAGGACGTCGGGCCCGGGGAAGCGCTGGCGCAGCGCGGCGCAGCCGGCCAGCGCCGCCACCGCGAGCGCCAGGAGCGCCAGCCGGCGGCTCACGTCTCCACTGGCGGCTCGGGGCCGAGGCCGCCACCGGTCCAGGCGAACGCGTGGCGGGCCAGCGCCGGCGGCGGCGCCAGCGGCCCACCGGCGGCTGCCTCGCCGGCATAGGCGAGCAGGGCCTGGAAGGCCTCGACGCTGTTGATGCGGCGCAGCCAGAGCGGACGGCCGTGCAGATAAAGGAGCACGACGTTGGCCTCGCTGCAGGGGCCGAGGCAGTCGGTGAACGCCAGCCGCACGCCGTCCAGGCGCGCCTCGCGGAAGGCGCGGCGCATCTGGCGCTTGAGCGTGCGGGGGACGGTCTTCGGCCCGCCGCGGTCGGGATGACCGCAGCAGCATCCCAGGCAGGCGAGGATCAGACCCGCGTCTATCCGCTGGCCTCCGGTCGGCCCTCGTCCTGCCACGGGCTGCGCTCCCGCGGCGGCTTGAAGCCGTAGTCGTACTTGCGGGCGATGCCGGGCGCGCTGCGCAGCGGCTTCACGGCCGCCATGCGGCGCGAGACCTTCGGAGCGGTGGACTTGCGCGAGCGCCTCTTCGCCGCCGCCATGACAGACACCTCCACCCGTCCTGCCGTGCGAACGGCGTGCCGTCAGAACAGCGCGATGGGGTTGACCGGCGAGCCGGTGACGCGCTCCAGGACGAGCGGGGCCAGCGTGAGCATGAACTGCCAGCGCCGGTAGCGCGCGCACGCCTGGGCCAGCTCCTCCAGGTTGCCGTTGTCGATGAGCCACATGCCCATGGCGACCAGGCTCACCACGTGCAGCGCGTTGCCGATCCTGGGGTAGGGCAGGGGCGCGACGTCGTTGTGCGTGTCGGTGCCGAGCATCGCGACGCTGCGCTCCCGGATCCAGGGCAGGGACGCGACGTGGACGGCGGGCGAGCCGTCCCTGAGCGGGCTGCGCGGCCCCTCGGCGCGCCGGCGCGCGTAGTAGCCGGTGCGCACGAGCAGGACGTCGCCGGGCTCCACGCGCACGTTCTGGGCCTTCTCGGCGGCCTCGAGATCCTCGGGCAGCACGCCCTCGCCGGCGTCGAGCCAGCGACCCTTCACGGCGGCCACGTCCAGCAGCACGCCGCGGCTCACCACGCCGTCGCGCAGCAGGTCCACGGCCTCGGCCCGGGCGCCCTCGCGCGAGGTCACCAGGTTGCACGGCCGGCCGTTGTACATCCGGCCGTTCCAGAAGTAGTGCGCCGGCGTGTCCACGTGGGTGATCGTGTAGCCGTGGAACACCATGCCGATGAACTCGGCGGCGCCGCGGCGCTGCAGCACGCGCTCGGGCGGATCGGTGTCGCGGCCCTCGCCGCTGTCCACCATGAAGCGCATCGGCTGCACCGTCGTGTCGGCGGTGATCTCGGTCGAGATCGGACGCGAGCAGCTGACCGACACGCCCTCGCTCACCAGCGCCGCCGCCCGCCGGCGCTGGGCCGGCGTGATGAAGTTCACGGTGCCGAGCTGATCGTCGGCCCCCCACCGCCCCCAGTTGCTGAGGGCATCGAGCATCTTGAGCACGTCGGGCTCGGACGGGATGGCGGTCACGGCAGCGCCGCCACCTCCACGAACGTGCTGTTGAAGGTGGCGGCGGCGGCCGGCGAGGCGCGGTCGCCGGTGAGGACGTTGGCGCAGCCGTGCGTGTCCTGGCCGTCGGCGCCGGGCGTGAACCAGGCACCCTCCTTGATCGAGACGGCGCCGGGCGCGATGCGGTCGGTCACGCGCGCCGGCAGCGCCGTCGTGCCGTGCGCGTTGAACACGCGCACGCGCTGGCCGTTGACGATGCCGCGGGCGGCGGCGTCGGCCGGATGGATCCAGACGTCGTCGTGGTCGGCGCGCGCCAGGATCGGCTGGTTGTCGTGGATCGAGTGCGTGCGCGCGCGCGACTTGGGCGTCAGCAGGCGCAGCGGGTAGCGGCCTTCCTCCGGATCCGGCCTCCACGTCGGGATCGGCGGGATCGGGCCCAGCCCGTAGGGATCGGGCGTGGCCGCCAGCGTCGTGGAGTAGATCTCGATCTTGCCCGACGGCGTGCTGAACGGATGCCGCTCGGGCTCGCGGATCTCCCGGGCGAACGCGACGGCGTCCTCGGGCGCCGGCAGGCGGGCCAGGCCCTGCGCGCGGAAGGCCTCGAAGTCGTCGATCGTGTCCTTCGTCAGCTCGCGCAGCCACTGCTCCTCGCTCTTGTCGCTGTAGCCGTCCAGGCCCAGGCGGCGGGCGACGTCGGCGCAGATGTCGAAGTCGTTGCGGCACTCGTCCACCGGCGGCAGCGCCTGCCGCATGAAGATCGCGTAGTGGCCGGCGCCCGCCCACGGCGTGTGCACGTCGTTGCGCTCCCAGAACGTCGTGGCCGGCAGCAGGATGTCGGCGTAGCGCGCCGTCGGCGTCACGAAGTGATCGTGCGCGACCATGAACTCCAGCCGCTCGGCCGCCGCCGCCATGGTCTTCGTCACGTTGGGCGCCTGGTTGAAGAGATCGCCGCCGACCGAGTAGATCATCTTGATGTCGGCCGGGTAGCCGCCGGCCCGGCCCCGCGCGAGCAGGTCGGCCAGCAGCGGCGTGGCCACCCGCGCGCTGGCCGGGTTCGGCCCCGGCGCGAACGGCCTGATGCCGCCGCGCCCGGTGGCGCCGTTGCTGACGCCGGAGTTGCCGCCGGGCGTGCCGACGCTGCCGGTGAGCGCGCAGAGCGCGTAGGCGGCGCGGTGGAACTGCTCGCCGTGGATCGTGCGCCCCGGCGCGTAGCCGCACTGCAGCGCCGCCGGCTTCTGCGTGGCATACGCGATCGCCAGCCGGCGCAGCGTCGCCGCCGGCACGCCCGTGATCGCCTCCGCCCACTCCGGCGTCTTGCGCACCCCGTCGCTGAGGCCGAGCAGGTAGGAGCGATAGGACGCGCCCGCCGGCGCGTCCGGCGGCAGGTGTGCCTCGTCGAAGCCGAGCACGTGGCGGTCCAGGAACGCCTGGTCGTGCAGGCCCTCGGTCACGATGACGTAGGCCATGGCCAGCAGGGCGGCGGTGTCGGTGGCCGGGCGGATGAAGACGTGCTCGTCGGCCAGCTCCCAGGACGTGCGCGTGCGGCGGGGATCGACGCACACGATGCGCGTGCCGTTGCGCTTGGCGAGCTTGAGGTACTGCAACGTGCCGGTGCCGAACGTGCCGTCGCCGGGACTCCAGCCCCACATGACGATGAGCCGGGAGTTCACGTAGTCCGTCGGCTCGCGCCCGGCGCTCTTGTAGTCCGCCCGAGCGCCGTAGGTCATGTGCACCGAGAACACCTCGGCCTCGGCCGAGATGTTCGACCAGAGCTCGGTGCAGCCGCCGAAGAGGTGCAGCAGCCGCTGGGCGGTGGCCCGCGCGTTGTGCAGCATGGACAGGCTGCCGGTGCGCGAGCAGTCGAGGATGGCCGCCGGGCCGTAGGTGTCGCGGATGCGGCGCATCTGGCCGGCGACCTCGTCGAGCGCCTCGTCCCAGGACACGCGCTCGAAGCTGCCGCTGCCGCGTGGCCCGCTACGTCGCAGAGGATATCGCAGCCGGTCGGGATGGTTCACGCGCTCGGCCTGGCCGAAGCCGCGCACGCACGCGTGCAGCGGCGGCATCTCCGGCGTCCACTTGCGCGGGTCGGTGCTGATCTTCACGATGCGCCCGTCGCGCACGTGAGCGTTGACCACGCAGCGGCCGCCGCAGTTGTGCCCGCAGGTGCTGGTGACGACGGTCTCGCCCGGCGCCGCCGGCAGGCGGGGCGCCTCGTACACGATGCGACGCTTCATGGCCCGTCAGGATAGCACCGCCTGCTATAACGGTCGGGTGATCTCGGAGCCGACCTTCGGCGCGCTGTGCGCGCTCGGCGCCGCGCTGGCCTGGTCGGTGACCAGCCTGCTCGCGCGCTCGGTCATGGCCCACTACGGCTCGGTGACGATCAACGCCGTGCGCTCGGGCGTGGCCGGCGCGCTGCTGGTGGCCTGCGTGACCCTCACCGAGGGGCCGGCCGCGCTGGTCGCCATGTCGGCCACGACGTTCGTGCTGCTGGCCGTCTCCATCGTCGCCGCCATCGCCGTCGGCGACACCGTGTTCTTCGAGAGCACGCGGGCCATCGGCCTGGGCCGCGCCATGACCATCGCGACGACCTACCCGGTCGGCGCCGCCGTCATGGCCGCCGCGTTCCTGCACGAGGCCATCAGCGTGCGCGTCGCCGTCGGGACGCTGCTGACGCTGGCCGGCGTCGCCGTGATCGTGGCGTTCCGCTCGGGCGAGCCGCGGCCGGCGCGGCTCTGGTTCGGCGTGTGGACGGCGGCGCTGGCCTCGGCGGCGTGGGCCGTGTCCACCGTGATGATGAAGCCGCCGCTGCGCGAGATCGAGCCGCTCACGGCGCAGGCAATCCGCCTGCCGCTGGCCTCGGTCCTGCTGTGGCTCACGCCGTGGACGCGTGGCGCCGCCCTGCTCGAGGCCGGTCGCGGGCCGCTGCTGCGCATCGGCGCGCTGAGCCTGGTCACCGCGGCCAGCTCGGTGCTGTTCGTGGCCGGCCTCAAGCACGCCGGCGTCGCCGTCGGCGCGGTGCTGTCGTCCACCGCGCCGCTGTTCGCCATTCCGCTGGGCGTGATCTTCCTGGGCGAGCGCCTGTCGCCCGCCGCCGCCGTGGGCACGCTGCTGGCGGTGGCCGGCATCGTGGTGCTGCAGCTCTGACTACGTGCCGCGGTAGACGACCTCGCCGTCGAGCAGCGTGAGGACCGGACGGATCCCGGGGATGCGCGCCTCGTCGCAGGTGAAGACGTCCTCGGAGAGCACCACGACGTCGGCGCGCTTGCCGACCTCCAGCGAGCCGAGCTCGCGCTCCTGACGGCAGGCATAGGCGTTCCAGATCGTGAACGAGCGCACGGCCTCCTCGCGCGTCATGCGCTGCTGCGGCTGCCAGCCGTCGTGGCCGTCCGTGCGCGGCCGGCGGGTCACCGCCGCGTGGATGCCGTGGAACGGGTTGGGGCTCTCGACCGGGAAGTCGGAGCCGCCGGCGATGACGACGCCGGTGGCGAGCAGCGAGCGCCAGGCGTAGGCGCCGGGCAGCCGCTCGGGGCCCAGGCGCTCGCCCGCCCACGCCATGTCCGAGGTGCAGTGCGTGGCCTGCATGCTCGGCAGCACGCCCAGGCGCGCGAACCGCGGCAGGTCGCGCTCGGTGAGGATCTGCGCGTGCTCGACGCGCAGGCGGTGATCGGGGCGCGGCGCCCGGGCCAGCGCCCGCTCGAAGGCGTCCAGCACCAGCGTGTTGGCGCGGTCGCCGATGGCGTGCACGCACACCTGGAAGCCGCGCGCGCCGGCCTCCAGCGTGAGCCGCTCGATCTCCTCGCCGGGCATGAGCACGAGCCCCCGGTTGCCGGGGTCGTCACAGTACTCGTCGTGCAGCGCGGCGCCGCGCGAGCCGAGCGCGCCGTCGGCCATGAGCTTCAGCGCGCCGATCACCAGGCGGCCGTCGCCGAGGGCCTCGGGCCCGCGCTCGCGGTAGTGCTCCCAGGTGGACCTCGAGCGCCCGGCCACCGCGACGTAGTTGCGGAGCGGGAAGCGGCCGCGCTCGAGCAGCCGGCGATACGACGCCAGCGCGTACAGCTCGGCGCCCATCTCGTGGATGCCGGTGAGCCCGCTGGCCAGGCAGTCGGCCACGCACTCGGCGACCGCGCGGTCGAACTGCTCGTCGCCGGGGCGCGGCTCCACTCCCTGCAGCAGCCGCTGGGCGGTGTCGACCAGCAGCCCGGTCGGCTCGCCGTGGGCGTCGCGGACGATGACGCCGCCGGCCGGATCCGGCGTCGCGCGATCGATGCCGGCCGCGCGCAGCGCCGCCGAGTTCGCCCAGGTGGCGTGGCCGTCGATGCGCACGAGCGCCACCGGGTGTGCGGGCGCCACGCAGTCGAGCGAGGCCTTGCCGGGCATGCGCGCGCCCGGCCACAGGTTCTGGTCCCAGTTGCGCCCGCCGATCCACTC
>DASSLH010000490.1:0-5938 GCA_035689625.1 Candidatus Methylomirabilota bacterium
CGGACCCCGGCGGTGAGCGCCCAGAGCCGCCGGTCGAGGTACACGCCGGGCTAGCGGCCGGCGCGGGCGGTCAGCGCCTCGGGGTTCTGCACGTTGATCGGCTTGCCGCCGGCGAAGGCGAGGATCTGCTCGAAGATCGTGCTGAACATGCTCTCGAGGCCGTCGCGCTCGACGTAGCCCAGGTGCGGGACGGCGATGACGTTGTCGAGCTTGAGCAGCGGGTGGTTGCCGCCGACGACCGGCTCCTCCTCGAAGACGTCCACCGCGGCCATGCCCGGCCGGCCCGCCTTGAGGGCGGCCTCCAGTGCGCCCGGGGCCACCAGCCCGGCGCGGCTGGTGTTGACCAGCAGCGCGCTCGGCTTCATGCGCGCCAGGTCGGCGGCCGTGACCATGCCGCGCGTCTCGGGAATCAGGCGCAGGTGCAGCGAGACCACGTCGCACTGCTCGAGGAACGCCTCCTGGCTCGGCGCCGCCGCGTAGCCGTCGGCCCGGGCCTTGTCGAGCGTGCTCGGCCGGCCCCACACCAGCACGTTCATGCCGAAGGCCTTGCCGTAGCCGGCCACGACCGCGCCGATCTTGCCGTAGCCCCAGATGCCGAGCGTCTTGCCGCGCAGGCCCACGCCGATGGGACGGGCCTGCCACTGGCCGGCGCGCAGCGCTGTCGCCTCCTGCGGGATGTTGCGGAAGGCGGCGATGATGAGGCCCCACGTCAGCTCGGCGGTCGCGTACGACGGGCGCCCGGGCCCGGTCAGCGAGGAGATCACGATGCCGCGTCGGGTGGCCGCGTCCACGTCCACGTGCGGGAAGACGCCGACCTGGCTGATGAGCCGCAGGCGGTCCAGGCGCTCGAGCAGCGGCGCCCGGATCGGCGTCCGCTCGCGGATCAGGCAGAGCGCCTCGGTGTCGGCCAGGCGCTTGGCCAGCGTCTCGACGTCCTTGGTGTGGTCGTTCCAGACGGTGACCTCGTGGGCCGCCACCTTGGGAAAGCATTTCAGCGTCCGGATCGTGTCCTGCCAGTCGTCGAGGATCGTGATCTTCATGGCCGGGAGGGTAACACGCCTGCTACACTGCCGGCCGCGTGGCGACGTACGGAACGAGCGGACCAAGGCGGTCGCGCTGGCGCCGCTGGCGGCGGCGATTCCTGGACTGGTGGTTCACGCGGGTGCAGCCGCCGGGCTCGCCGAACCTGTGGCTGCTGATCGTGCCGCTGATGCTGGTCGGCGCCCTCGTCGTGGCCTGGCTGTCGGGCATGCTGGCCGGCGACGGCGTCGGCAGCATCGCGCGCCAGCTCGTGCGCAACCCGTTCCGGCCGCCACGCGTGCCGACGCCCTGAGCCCGACCGGACGGAGGAACCTCATGCCGACCCGCACCCGTGCTGCCGCTCTCGTCCTGAGCCTGCTCCTCGCCGTGGCCGTGGCGCCGGCGCCGGCCGCCGCGCAGGCCGCGCCCGAGGGCGAGATGCGCTTCGCCCTCTACGTCACGCTGGCGCCGGTGTGGTTCGATCCGGGCGAGGTGGCCGGCGTCATCACGCCGTTCTGGGTGCTCTACGCGCTGCACGACGCGCTGATCAAGCCGATGCCTGGCAAGATGCTGGCACCGAGCCTGGCCGAGTCGTGGACGGTCAGCGCGGACCAGCGCGTCTACGAGTTCAAGCTGCGCGAGGGGCTGAAGTTCCACAACGGAGATCCGTTCACCGCCGAGGACGTGAAGTTCAGCTTCCAGCGCGCCAAGGGCAAGCTGCTGCACGAGAAGGTCCGCGAGGTGACGGTGGTCAGCCCCGCGCGCGTGCGCTTCACGCTGCACGAGCCGTGGCCGGACTTCCTCACCTTCTACGGCACGTTCGCCAGCGGCGCCGGCTGGGTCGTGCCCAGGAAGTACGTCGAGCAGGTCGGCGCCGACGGCTTCCGCAAGCATCCCATCGGTCTCGGTCCCTACAAGTTCGTGAGCAACACGCCCGGGATCGAGCTGGTGCTGGAGGCCTTCGACGGCTACTGGCGCAAGAAGCCGGCGGTCAAGCGCCTGGTCTTCAAGAGCGTGCCCGAGTCCACCACGCGGCTGGCCATGCTCAAGCGCGGCGAGGTGGACGTCGCCTATCTGCTGGAGGCGCCCCAGGCGCAGGAGGTCAAGCGCGATCCGAATCTCAAGCTGGCGTTCTCGGGCGGCATCGGGACCTACTACCTGGACTACTTCGACCAGTGGGATCCCAAGTCGCCCTGGCACGACAAGCGCGTGCGCCTGGCCGCCAGCCTGGCCCTCGATCGCAAGGCGCTGAGCGAGGCCGAGACGCTGGGCGCCTCGCGCCCGACCGGCAACGTCGTCCCGCGCACGTTCGAGTTCGCGCTGCCGATCGAGACGCCCGCCTACGATCCCGCCCGCGCGAAGAAGCTGCTGGCCGAGGCCGGCTATCCCAACGGCTTCGACGCCGGTGACCTCTACCCGTGGCCGCCGTACGTCTCGATGGGCGAGTCGGTCGGCGGCTATCTGGGCGCCGTCGGGATCAACACCCGGCTGCGCACGATGGAGCGCGCCGCCTTCTACTCCGCGCTGGCCACCAAGAAGCTGCACGGCCTCTGCGTGTGCATCAACGCCGTGTACGGCAACGCGGCCTCCCGGCTGTCGGAGACGCTGCCCAGCGAGGGCGTCTACACCTACGGCGTGGAGCCGGACCTCGAGGCGCTCTACAGGCAGCAGGCGCGCGAGACCGACCGCAAGAAGCGCGAGGTCCTGCTGCACCAGCTGCAGCAGCAGATCGCCGAGCGCGTGCGCTGGGCGCCGATCATGGAGTACATCTGGCCCAGCGGCCTCGGGCCGCGCGTGGAGAACCCGGCGCTGATGCTGATCGACCCCTACCCGTGGGCGGCGCCGCTCGAGGAGGTGCGCCTGAAGGCGAAGTGACCGTCACCGTCACGCTGTTCGCCGACCTGCGCCGCTTCCTGCCGCGGGGCGCCGACGGCCCCCAGCGCTACACGCTCGCCGCCGGCGCCCGCGTCAGCGACCTGCTGGCCGCCGTCGGCATCGCGCCCGGCACCGAGCTCACGGCCGCCGTCAACGGCGAGCTGGCCGCGCTCGACACGGCGCTGGCCGACGGCGCCGACGTCATGCTGCTGAGCCCCATGGAGGGCGGATGAGCGCGCCTGCGGGTATACTCGCGCCTGTGACCCGTCACGGCTACTGGAACCGGATCCTGCACGTCGATCTCACCGCCCGGCGCACCTGGATCGAGGAGCCGGGCGACGCGTTCTTCCGCCGCTACGCCGGCGGCCGTGCGCTGATCGCCCACTACCTGCTCGCGCACGTCCCGCGCGGCGCCGACCCGCTCGGCCCCGACAACGTGCTGATCTTCGCGCCGGGCGTCGTCACCGGCGCGCCGGTGCCCGGCGCGGGCCGCCACAGCGTCGGCGCCAAGTCGCCGCTCACCGGCGCCTTCGGCGAGTCGGAGTCCGGCGGCTACTGGGGCGCCGAGCTCAAGCGCGCGGGCTGGGACGGCATCGTCGTGCACGGCGTGTCGCCGGCGCCGGTCTACCTGTGGATCAAGGACGAGGCCGTCGAGATCCGCGACGCCGGCCACCTGTGGGGCAAGATCACCGGCGAGGTCGAGGAGGCGCTGCTGCACGAGCTGGGCGACCCGCGCATCCGCGTCGCGCAGATCGGGCCGGCCGGCGAGCACCTGGTACGCTTCGCCTGCATCGCCAACGACCTCAACGAGGTCGCCGGCCGCACCGGCTTGGGCGCGGTCATGGGCAGCAAGCGGCTCAAGGCCATCGCCGTGCGCGGCCACGGCGAGGTGAAGATCGCCGACAAGCCCGGGCTCATGGCCATCGCCAAGTGGGTGGCGGCGACGATGAACGACAAGCACCGCTCGTTCCACGAGTTCGGCACCGGCGGCGCCATGCAGGGCAAGAACCTCGAGGGCGGCATGCCGGTGCTGAACTACCGCATGGGCAGCAGCGACACCGTGGCCAAGGTGGACGCGATCGCCGTGCGCGACCAGGTACGCGTGAAGATGACCTCCTGCTACTCGTGCTCGGTGCGCTGCAAGAAGGTCGTGCACGTCGAGCAGCAGGAGGCCGCCGCCCGCGCCGCCGAGCAGGAGCTCTACAAGGGACGCGCCCGCGTGGCCGTCGATCCGCACGGCCGCTACCGGGTCGATCCGCGCTACGGCGGCCCCGAGTACGAGTCGCTGGCCTCGCTGGGCGTCAACCTCGGCCTGGACGACCTCATCGCCATCTGCAAGTCCAACGAGATGTGCAACTACCTCGGCATGGACACCGTCTCGCTGGGCGCCACGCTGGCGTGGGCGATGGAGTGCTTCGAGAAGGGCCTGCTCACGCTCGACGACACCGGCGGCGTCCCGCTGAAGTTCCACGACGCCGACGGCGTCGTGAAGCTGATCGAGATGATCGCCTACCGCCGCGGGGTCGGCGACCTGCTGGCCGAGGGCTCCCAGCGCGCCTCGCGACGCCTCGGCCGGGGCAGCGAGGCGTTCCTCACGACCGTGAAGGGCCTCGAGATGGCGATGCACGATCCGCGTCACATGCCGGTGATGCGCGCCTCGTATCTGTTAGCGCCGACCGGCGGCGACCACATGCGCCAGACCGGCAACCGCAACGGCCTGCGCAACCAGGTCGGGCTCTGCCACTTCCTCGCCTACGAGGACGACCAGGCGCTGACGATCCTCAGGAGCGTCACCGGCTGGGACGTCACGCCGGAGGAGATGGTGACCGCCGCCCACCGCGGCCTCACGCTGGCGCGGCTGTTCAACCTGCGCGAGGGCTTCGGCCGCGAGTCCGACCGGCTGCCGGCGCGCTTCAGCGATCCGCTGCCCAAGCACGCCGGGCTCAGCCGCGAGGCCCAGGACAAGATCGTGACCGACTACTACGTCGAGCAGGGCTGGGATCCGGCCACCGGCGTGCCCACGCCCGATACCATCCGCGCGCTCGACCTCACGGAGGACGCCGCCCGATGAGCCTGCCGCTCGAGCCCTACACCGTCATCGACCTCACCCGCGCGCGCTCCGGCCCGACCTGCGTTCGCCAGCTCGCCGAGTTCGGCGCCCGGGTGATCAAGGTCGAGGCCAAGGAGCAGGACGACTTCACGCGCGACGAGTTCGATTTCCAGAACCTGCACCGCAACAAGCGCTCGATCACGCTCGACCTCAAGCACCCGCGCGGTGTCGAGGTGCTCAAGACGCTGATCGCGAAGGCCGACGTGCTCGTCGAGAACTTCCGGCCCGACGTCAAGCATCGCCTCGGCATCGACTACGAGACGCTGAGCCGGATCAACCCGCGGCTGGTCTACGCCAGCATCTCCGGCTTCGGCCAGAGCGGCCCCTACCGCGACCGGCCCGGCTACGACCAGATCGCCCAGGGCCTGGGCGGCCTGATGTCGGTCACCGGGCTGCCCGGCCAGGGCCCCGTGCGCGTTGGCATTCCCGTCGCCGACCTCACCGCCGGCATGTTCCTCGCCCACGGCGTGCTGCTGGCGCTGCTCGAGCGCGAGCGCTCGGGCAAGGGCCAGTGGGTGCACACCTCGCTGCTGGAGGCGATGGTGCGCATGCTCGACTTCCAGACGACGCGCTGGCTCATCGGCAAGGAGATCCCGCCGCAGGCCGGCAACGACCATCCCACCGGCATCCCGACCGGCGTGTTCAAGACGAAGGACGGCTACATGAACATCGCCGCCTCCGGCCAGCACATGTACCGCCGGCTCTGCGAGGCGCTCGACGTCAAGCCGCTCGTCGACGACCCGCGCTTCAAGACGCCGCAGGACCGCTCCAAGAACCGCGCGGCCTGCAACGAGGAGCTGGAGAAGGCGACCGTCAAGAAGACGAGCGCCGAGTGGGTGGACGTCCTCAACAAGGCCGGCGTGCCGTGCGGGCCGATCCTCAACGTCAAGGAAGTCTTCGAGGACCCGCAGATCCAGCACCTCGCCCTCGCCG
>DASSLH010000491.1:0-5652 GCA_035689625.1 Candidatus Methylomirabilota bacterium
CGCAGGCGTTGTTACTCCGCGCGGACCACGTCATCCGGTGAGCCCGGCGGGACCGCCGGGCGATGACGCATCACCGATGCTCGACCGGAGCGCGATCGACAAGACGTACGCGACGATCCGCCCGCACCTGCGGGCGACGCCGATCGTCGAGATCGACGGCGCCGACCTCGGCGCGGCCGGTGTCGCGCTCACGCTCAAGCTCGAGTCACTGCAGCACTCCGGCTCCTTCAAGGCGCGCGGCGCCTTCGCCAACCTGCTGCTGCGCGAGATCCCCGCGGCCGGCGTGGTCGCGGCCTCCGGCGGCAACCACGGCGCCGCCGTCGCCTACGCCGCCATGCGTCTGGGCATCCGCGCGAAGATCTTCGTGCCGACGGTGTCGTCCCCGGCCAAGATCGCGCGCATCCGCGGCTACGGCGCCGACCTGGTGGTGGGCGGCGAGCGCTACGCCGACGCGCTGGCGGCCAGCGAGGCGTGGAGTCGCCAGTCGGGCGCGCTACCGGTGCACGCCTACGACCAGGCCGAGACGCTGCTGGGCCAGGGCACGCTCGCGCTCGAGCTGGAGCGCCAGCAGCCGCGGCTGGACACGGTGCTGGCCGCCGTCGGCGGCGGCGGCCTCCTCGGCGGCATCGCCGTCTGGTACGCCCGGCGAGTGCGGGTGATCGGCGTCGAGCCCCAAGCGGCGCCGACGCTGTTCGAGGCGCTGAAGGCCGGCCGCCCCGTCGACGCGCCCGCCGGCGGGATCGCCGCCGACTCGCTGGCGCCCCGGCGCGTCGGCGAGCTGATGTTTCCCATCGCGCGCGCTCACGTCGAGCGTGTCGCGCTCGTCAGCGATGACGCGATCCGCAGCGCGCAGCGCGCGCTGTGGGAGTCGCTGCGCGTCGTCGTCGAGCCGGGCGGCGCCGCCGCGCTGGCGGCGCTGCTGTCGGGCGCCTACGCGCCGGCGCCGGGCGAGCGCGTCGGCGTCATCCTCAGCGGCGGCAACACGACCGCCGTCGACTTCGATCGGTGAGAGTCGCCGGCGTCATCTTCGACCTGGACGGCACCATCGCCGACACCTTCGCGATCTGCTTCGCGACCTTCCGCAACGCGCTCGCTGCCGTCGCGGGGCCCTCGCTGACCGACGCCGAGATCCAGGCGCGCTTCGGGCCGAGCGAGGATGGCATGTTCCAGCGCGTGGTGCCGCAGCGCTGGCACGAAGCGTTCGCCGCGTATCTCAGCGAGTACGAGCGTCACCTGCCGCAGTGCGCCGTGTTTCCCGGTGTGACGGCGGCGCTGGCGTCGCTGCGCGAGCGGGGCGTGCCGCGCGCGCTCGTCACCGGCAAGGCTCGGCCCACGGCGCTGATGTCGCTGCAGGCCTTCGGCCTCGCCGGCGCGTTCGAGCCCGTCGAGACCGGCTCGCCGGCGGGCGTCGTGAAGGCGGCGGCGATCACGCGAGTCATCGCGCGCTGGCACGTGCCGCCGCGCGAGGTGATCTACGTCGGCGACGCCGTGGCCGACATGCGCGCGGCGCACGAGGCCGGCGTGGTGGCGGTGGCGGCGGCGTGGGCGCCGACGGCCAGCGCCGACGAGCTGGGCGCGCTGGCGCCGCATGCGCTCTTCACGGACGCCGGCGAGTTCGCCGCCTGGCTCGCGCGGGGCTGACGGCGGCGGTCAGCCGGCCGCCGCCCGCGCGGCCGCGGCCACGACGGCGTCGTCGATTGCGCCGTCGCCGGCGATCACCGGCACCTTGCCCTCCATGAGATGCGGGTAGCGCAGGCCGGTGGCGGTGTTGAAGACCACGACGCGCGAGCGCGAGCCCAGCTGGCCCTCGCGCACCATCGCGCGGACGGCGGCGATCGTGGCGGCGCCCTCGGGCGAGAGCAGCAGCCCCTCGGTGCGGTCCACGCGCGCCATGACGCTCAGCATCTCGGCGTCGGGCACCCCGACCGCCCAGCCCTTCGTCGCCCGCAGCGCGCGCAGGATCAGGAAGTCGGCGAACGGCTTCACGACCATGATGCCGGGCGCGATCGTGTCCACGTGCCCCGCGCCCAGACACTCCTCGAGCCCCTCGTGGAATGCCTTGACCACGGCGCCGCCGGCGACCTGCGCGGACACCAGGCGCGGGCGCGCCGAGCCGATCCAGCCCAGCTGCTCCAGCTCGTCGAAGACCTTCCACATGCCGATGATGCCGACGCCGCCGCCGGTGGGATAGACGATCGCGTCGGGCACCTGCCAGCCGAGCTGCTCGACGACCTCGATGCCCATCGTCTTCTTGCCCTCGACTCGGTACGGCTCGCGCCCGGCGCCGGCGTTGAGCCATCCGTAGCGCGCGGCCGCCTCGGTCATGATGCGGAAGACGTCGCCGACGGTCCCATCCACGCGATAGACGTGGGCGCCGTTGGCGCGGCTGCCCTTCCAGCCGAGCTCGGGGCACTCCACCGGCAGCGCGGTGTGTACCTCCACGCCGGCGCGCGCGCCGTACGCCGCCCACGCGTGGCCGCCGCTGCCCACGGTCGGCTGGGCGAACTTCGTCACGCCCAGCTCCTTCCAGCGCGAGATGGCCGCGGAGGCGCCCCGGGCCTTGAACGTGCCGGTCGGGTTGACGCCCTCGTCCTTCACCCACAGCTCGCCGACGCCGGCCTCGCGCGCGGCGCGCGGCACCGGGATCATCGGCGTGAAGCCCTCCGACATGGTGACGATCGACGCCTCGTCGCGCACGGGCAGCAGCTCGCGGTAACGCCACATCGTCGGCGGGCGCCGCGCGATGTCGGCCGGCGTCACCGCGCGGGCGATGGCGGCGAGGTCGTAGCGCACCAGCAGCGGGCTGCCGCACTCGCACATGGCGACGGTCGCGTCGCCGGCGTAGACACGGCGGCAGCGTGCGCACTCCAGCCCGGCCACGAACCCGCTCATGACGTCGCTCCTTCCGGGGCGCCGGCGCCGCGCCGGCCGCGGAGCCGGGGCTCCAGCAGGTCGCGGATGCCATCGCCCATGATGTTCATGGACAGCACGATGAGCATGATGGCCAGGCCGGGGAACGTCGCCAGCCACCAGCCACTCACAAGGTAGTCCTTGCCGTCGGCGAGCGCCATGCCCCACGACGGGGTCGGCGGCGGCACGCCGAGGCCCAGGAAGCTCAGCGTCGATTCGAGCACGATGAGCCGGCCGATCTCGGTCGTCATGATGACCAGCGCGTAGGGCAGCACGTTGGGCACGACGTGCCGGGCGACGATGCGCCAGGCGGGGCAGCCGAGCCCCCGGGCGGCGTGAATGAACTCGTGCTCGCGCAGGCTCAGCGTCTGCCCCCGCACGACGCGCGCGTAGGTCACCCAGCCGCTGATGGCGAGCACGATCAGGAGATTCCGCAGGCTGGCGCCGAGCACGGCGATGATCGTGATCGCGAACAGGATGAAGGGGAAGGCCAGCTGCACGTCGATGGCCTTGGCGATGACGGCGTCCGCGCGCCCCCGGAAATACCCGCCGACCACGCCGAGGACCAGCCCGACGGAGCCGCCGATGAGGGAGGACACGAGGCCCACCAGCAGCGAGACGCGCGCGCCGTAGATCACCCGGCTCAGGATGTCGCGGCCGAGCTGGTCGGTCCCGAGCGGGTGGGCGGCGCCGCCGGCCGCCATCCACGTCGGCGGCCGCAGGCGCGCGGCCAGGTCGCCGGTCGTCGGGTCGTACGGCGCCAGCTGCGGCGCGAACACCGCGCACGCGGCGGCGCCGGCGATCGCCCCCGCCGCCAGCAGCGGCGCCAGCGGGATCCCGCGTCTCACGACCGGACGTTCACCCGCGGATCGAGCCAGCCGTAGCAGAGATCCACCAGCAGGTTGCCGCCGACGAACACCAGCGCCAGGACGAGCACGGCCGCCTCGACGAGCGGGAAGTCGCGGTTGTTGATCGCGAAGATCAGCAGCCGGCCGACGCCGGGCCACGCGAAGATCATCTCGCACACGATGGCGCCGCCGAGCAGCAGCCCGAACTGCAGGCCGATGACGGTGACGACCGGCATCGCCGCGTTGGTGAGCGCGTGCTTGAGCACCACGCCGCCTTCCGGCAGGCCCTTGGCGCGCGCCGTCCGCACGTAATCGGCATCGAGCACCTCCAGCATGCCGGCCCGCACCAGCCGCGTGATGGCCGCCGCCGGATAGCTGGCCAGCGTGAGCGCGGGCATGACGAGCTGCTGCCACGTCCCGTAGCCCGTCGTCGGCAGCAGCTGCAGGGTGACGGCCAGCACCAGCATCAGCATGAGGCCGGTCCAGAAGATCGGCGCCGACTGGCCGAGCGCGGCGAGCCCGACGGCCAGGTGATCCACGAGCGTGCCACGCCGCGTGGCAGCGACGATCCCCAGCGGCACCGCCGCCAGCACGGACATCGCCAGCGCGGTCGCCGCCAGCAGCAGCGAGGCCGGCAACCGCTCGAGCACCAGCCCTATCGCGGACTGCTGGTGCTGCAGGGAGGTGCCGAGATCGCCGCGCAGCACGCGGCCGAGGAAGCGCGCGTACTGCACCGGCAGCGGCTGGTCCAGCCCCAGCGCCACCGTCAGCGCGTGGATCTCCTCCTGGCTGGCGTTGGAGGGCAGCATCATCATCACCGGGTCGCCGGTGAGGTGGAGGACCACGAACACGAGCGTCAGCACGCACACGAGCACGACGGCCGTGTGCACGAGCTTGCCGACGAGGTACTCGCGCACGCCTCAGCGGAAGCTGATGTCGTACACGATGATGCGCTGGTCGCCGCGCGCCTTGTAGACGAGCTCGTTGCGGGCGGCGTCGATCAGCTCGCCCTGGAACAGGAACAGCTCGACCGCCTCGTCGTGGTAGATCTGGGCGGCCTCGTGGTAGTTCTTGAGGCGCTTGGCGCTGTCGAGGCTGTAGCGCGCCTCCTCCATCAGCGTGTAGAAGCGCGTGCCCTCGGCGCTGCCCGGCCAGAGGGAGTGCACGATGCCGCCCGGCCCGCGCAGCCGCCACACCACGCCGTCGGTGTCGTAGGTCGTGCTGGCCGGGTCGGCGAGCAGCAGGCCGGGGAACGTGTTCGTGCGCAGCAGCTGGCCGCGCTGGGCCGGCTCCAGCACGCCGACGCGCGGGCGGATACCGACTGCCTGGAACATCAGCGCGACGGCCTCGGTGAGTTGCTTGTCGTTGAGGTGGATGCCGTTGCCGCTCTGGATGTCCACGTCCACGCCGCCCGCGAAGCCGGCCTCGGCCAGCAGCGCCCTGGCCCGCGCCGGATCGTAGGAATACGGCTTCACCGCCGCGTTGTAGCCGAAGTCGGTGTTGGGGATGCCGCTGCCGATCGGGATCGCGTAGCCGTTGTACAGCTCCTTGATGATCTTGTCCTTGTCGACGGCGTAGTTCAGCGCCTGGCGCACCTTGGTGTTCGCCAGCGGACCCTTCTGGGCGTTGATCAGGTAGACCGTGACGAGGTTGGTCAGCGTGTGCTCCACGCGGCAGCAGCCGGCCTTGGCGATCTGGGCGACGTGATCGGGGATGACCTTGGTGATCAGCTGCGCCTCGCCGCGCGTCAGCGCCGCCACCCGCGCGAAGGTGTCGGGGATCGGTCGCCAGATCACCTTCTTGATCCTCGCCGGCCCGCGCCAGTAATCCGGGTTGGCCTCCAGCACGACGCGATCGTCCTTCACCCACTCGACGAAGCGGTACGGCCCGGTCC
>DASSLH010000492.1:0-2996 GCA_035689625.1 Candidatus Methylomirabilota bacterium
CGGGATCGCGCAGGCCCGAGACGTCGTTGACGATCCGAGCGCCGGCCTCGAGCGCGGCACCCACGGGGCCGGGCCGGCAGGCGTCCGCCGAAACCGGCACCGGCACCTCCGCCACGATCGCCGCGACCGCGGTGGCCAGCCGCTCGGTCTCCTCGGCCTCGCTGATCTCGGTCGGCAGGTAGGGCGCCGTCGAGCGCGCGCCGACGTCGATGAGCGCGGCGCCCTGCTCGACCATGACCCGCGCCGCCTTGACCGCGGCGGCGGTGTCGCGGGCGACGGAGCCGGCGTGGAAGGACTCGGGACTCACGTTGATCACGCCCATGAGCGCCACCGGCCGGCCGTCGCCCACGGCGACGCCGCCCAGGTCCGCGATGATCGGGGGCCGGGCCCCCATGTCACGCCGGCGCGGGCGCCTCCTGGAATGGCTGCGCGCGCAGGATTCGCGCGATCTCCTCGGAGTCGAGCGATTCGCGCTCCAGGAGGGCACGGGCGAGGGCGTGAAGCTTCTCGATGTTCTCCTCGAGGATCTGCTTGGCGCGGGCCGCGCACTCGATCACGATGCGCTTGATCTCGCTGTCGATGGCCAGGGCCGTGTCCTCGCTGTAGTCCTTGGCCCGGGCCACCTCGCGTCCCAGGAAGATGTGCTCCTCGTTCTTGCCGAACGTCAGCGGCCCCAGCTTGTCCGACATGCCCCACTCGCACACCATCTTGCGGGCCATCTCGGTCGCCTTCTCGAGGTCGTCGCCGGCGCCGGTGGTCTGCTGCTGCAGCACGATCTCCTCGGCGGTACGGCCGCCGAGCAGGATCGTGATGCGGTTGATCAGGTACTCGCGCGAGTAGTTGTACTTGTCGTCCATCGGCAGCTGCATGGTGAGGCCCAGGGCACGGCCGCGCGGGATGATGGTCACCTTGTGCAGCGGGTCGGCGCCGGGCAGGAAGTCGGCCACCAGCGCGTGGCCGGCCTCGTGGTAGGCGATCGTGCGCTTCTCCGACTCCGAGATGATCATGGAGCGCCGCTCGACGCCCATGAGGACCTTGTCCTTGGCGTTCTCGAAGTCCGGCATCTCGACCAGCTTCTTGTTCTGCCGCGCGGCCAGCAGCGCCGCCTCGTTGACCAGGTTGGCCAGGTCCGCGCCCGAGAACCCGGGCGTGTCGCGGGACAGGACCTTGAGGTCGACGTTCGGGGCCAGCGGAATGCGCCGGGCGTGCACTCGGAGAATTTCCTCGCGTCCCTTCACGTCGGGCCGCGGGACCACGACCTGGCGATCGAAGCGGCCGGGGCGCAGCAGCGCGGGGTCCAGCACGTCGGGCCGATTGGTGGCCGCGATGAGGATGACGCCCTCGTTGGTCTCGAAGCCGTCCATCTCGACCAGCAGCTGGTTCAGCGTCTGCTCGCGCTCGTCGTGGCCGCCGCCCAGCCCGGCCCCTCGATGTCGGCCCACGGCGTCGATCTCGTCCATGAAGATGATGCAGGGCGCGTGCTTCTTGCCCTGCTCGAAGAGGTCTCGAACCCGAGATGCACCAACGCCGACGAACATCTCAACGAAATCGGAGCCGGAGATCGAGAAGAACGGCACGTTCGCCTCGCCGGCTATGGCCTTGGCCAGCAGCGTCTTTCCCGTGCCGGGCGGGCCCACCAGGAGCACGCCCTTGGGGATCTTGCCGCCGAGCTTCTGGAACTTCTGAGGATCCTTTAGAAAATCGATGATCTCGCGCAGCTCTTCCTTCGCTTCGTCAACTCCGGCGACATCCTGGAAGGTAATCTTGTTTTGTTTCTCGGAAATCAGTCGTGCTCTCGCTTTTCCGAAACTGAGTGCCTTGGCGCCGCCGCCCTGCATCTGGCGCATGAAGAAGATCCAGACGCCGATGAACAGCAGCATCGGAAACCACTGCAGCACGATCGTGTACCAGGGGTTGGAGTCCGGCGGCCTCACCGCGATGCGCACGCCGCGCTCGCGCAGCATCTTGATCAGGTCCGGGTAGTCCACGATGAAGGTCCGCAGCGGCTGGCCGCCGTCCTTCAGCGTGTAGGTCACCAGGTTGCCGCGGATCGTCACCGCCTCGACCCGGCCCAGCTCGACGGCGCGCAGGAATTCCGAGAAGTTCGGCGACTCCTGGCCGCCCTGCTGCGAGGTGCTGAACACGGTGAAAAGAAGGATGACGATGAGGCCGATCACCATGAACAGGGCGAGGTTTTTGTAGACCTGGTTCATGCGAGTCCGATTGTAGCACGGAGCCGAAATGACGCGGCGCAACAGGCCCCGGCCGCTCTCAGTCTCCTTCCAGCGCCGCCACGTAGGGCAGGTTGCGGTAGATCCCCTCGTAGTCGAAGCCGTAGCCGACCACGAAGACGTTGGGAATCGTGAAGCCCACGTAGTCGAGGGCCACGTCCACCTTGCGGCGCTCGATCTTGTCCACCAGCACGCACACCCGCAGGCTGCGCGGGTGGCGCGCCTCCAGCGTGCGCTTGAGGTAGGTCAGCGTCAGCCCGGTGTCCACGATGTCCTCGACGATGAGGACGTCGCGCCCCTCGATGGACATGCTGAGGTCGGACACGATGCGCACGTGGCCCGAGGAGCGGGCGCCGGCGTAGCTGACCACGCCGATGAAGTCGGTCGTCAGGTCGATCGGCGTGGCCCGCACCAGGTCGGCCATGAACAGGAACGCGCCCTGCAGGACGCCGACGACGATCGGGCTCTCGCGCGCGTAGTCGCGGGCCAGGTCGGCGCCCAGCTCGGCGACGCGGGCCCGCAGCTCCGACTCGCTGATCAGCACCCGCCCCGGCCGCGCCATGGCTCAGCGGGTGGTCACGAAGGTCGAGAGCGAGCGCTCGGCGGTGAGCCGACCGGCGGCGTCCTGGGCGGCCTGGCGGCTGGGAAAGGCGCCGACCTGCACGCGATAGCGGACGCCGGTGCCGGTGACGGCCTCCACGACGTGCGCGTCGTGGCCGGCGGCGGCCAGCGTCGCCCGCAGCGCCTCGGCCTGGGACCGCGCGT
>DASSLH010000493.1:0-9449 GCA_035689625.1 Candidatus Methylomirabilota bacterium
TGTTCATGTGCGAGTACCAGGCTCCCGTTCCCTCGTGGAAGCCCCAGGCGACGTCCAGCTCCTCGTGCAGGCTGTAGAGCGGATCCCAGTGGTTGGAGTGCCAGTAGTGGCCGTTGACGAGGTTGGGCCGGATGAACGAACCGACCGCGCCAAGCTCGCGCACGCAGCGCACCAGCTCGCGGCAGGCCAGGTGCACGTCGTGCACCGGCAGCATGGCCACCCACTTCAGCCGCTCGGGGCTGTAGCGCGTGAACTCGTGGATCCAGTCGTTGTAGGCCTGGCAGAGCGCGAGCGACAGGTGCGGGTCCAGGCCGTCGCGCGCGATGAGGCTGAGCCCGGTCGTGGGATAGAGCACCGCGATGTCCACGCCCTCCATCGCCATGCCCATCACCTGCGCCTCGGGGTCGTAGTTGCGCTGGATCGCGAAGTCCAGCCGGTCGGTCGACTGCAGCCGGGAGCCCGACAGGGGCTGCGTCGCGTGCGCGCCGGCCGCGCCGCCACGGGCCCGCTTGCGGTGCTGCTGCAGCTCGGCGTCCTTCGTGGTCGGCAGGCCGTCGATGACGATCGTCCCGCGCTTGGGCCGGCCGTCGGCGCCCACCGGCAGCAGCACACGGTCGCGGAAGCGCGGGTCGAGATAGCGCTCGAACAGGTCGGGCGGCTCCATGATGTGCATGTCGGAGTCGACGAAGCGGAGGCCGTCTTTCATGTCGGGCTCCTTCCGGAATCGCGTGGGCTCGGCGGATGGCGCGTCTGGGGCGCAACTATATATGAGAACGGCCGCGGGCGCCTCCGATGCCCCCCGGGCGCGCGCGGGGCCCCGGTATGACGGCGATCATGGCGCTCGCCCGCGGCTGGGGGACAATCGGGAGCGTGGCCCACCCGGCGCAGGCCCCGCTCTGGAACGAGCGCACGGTGGCGTGGTACGAGCGCGCCAACGCCGAGAGCGACTACGCGGAGCGCGTGCTGACGACGGCCGCCGACGTGCTGGCGGACTGCCGCACGGCGCTCGACGTCGGCGCCGGCTTCGGCGCCCTGGCGCTACCGCTGGCCGAGCGCCTGGAGCGCGTCACCGCGCTCGAGCCGGCCGCGGCGATGGCGCGGGCGCTGCGCGCCGCCGCCCGGGCGCGCGGCCTGGCCAACGTGGAGACGCTCGAGCAACGCTGGGAGGAGGCGCGGCCGGCGCCGCCCGACGTGATCGTCTGCGCCCACGTCGCGCCGCTGCTGCGTCCCGACTCGGCGTTCGTCGCCGACGCCGGCCGGCTGGCCCGGCGCGCCGTCGTGCTCGTGCACGACGCGCCCGGCGGCGAGGACAAGTTCTTCTACGGCGAGCTCTACCCGCGGCTGCTCGGACGCCGCTACGGCCACGGCGTGCGACCCGACGGCGTCGAGGCGGCGCTGGCGGCGCTGGGCGTGCGGCCGCTGATCAAAGAGATCGCCGTGCGCTCGGACCAGCCGTTCGACAGCCTCGAGGAGGCGTGCGACTTCTGGATGACGTGGATGCGGCTGACCGAGCCGGCACACCGCGACTACCTCGCCGGCTTCCTGCGCGAGCGTCTCGTGCGGACGCCGCGCGGCTGGCGCGCGCCCTACGGCAAGCGGGTGCGCGTCATCCGCTGGCGCACCGGCTGATCACGTCCCGTGCTTGATCGAGCGGATCATCTTCTCGAAGTTGGCCCTCTGCGGCTCCAGCGTGGTCTTGGGACCGATCGCGCGGAAGAACCAGTTGGCGTCCGCGCCCGGCACGATCGCGCCGAGCAGCATCTGGTTGGGACGGTCCTGGCCCGGGGTGCCGGCGCCCATGCCGCCGACGAACGTGCCGCTGACCTCGACCATCGTCACCGACACGTCGCCGACCTTGATGTCGCGCGTCTTGCCGGCGTCGCCGGCCGGCGAGCCGTCGGGCTTGCGGAACTGGCCGATCCAGCGCGAGGCGTTGGCCTTGGCGTCACCGCCCTGGCCGGGGCCGAAGTAGAAGACGACGCACTCGGCTGGGCCGCCGGGGCCGTTGATCTTGTACTGGGCTCGGCGCATGGACGAGGTCGGCGTCTCATTGGCCCAGCCCTGCGGCACGGTCCAGACCAGGCCGTGAGCGCCGGTGCCGCTGCCGGCGGGCGGCGGCGCGACGGTGCCCTGCCCCGAGCCGGCGCGGGCGCCGATGAGGACGCTGAGGATCGCCACGATGCTGCCCGCCACCACGAATCGCCTCGACATGCCCGCCTCCTGGCTCCGCGTTAGGTGCTTCTGCAGAGTAACCCATCGCGGGGCCCGGCGGTTCGGCGGGAACGCCGCGCTCAGTAGCCGTTGCGGCGCATGCAGCTGCGGTAGGCGGCCTGGTAAAGCGGGCTCTTGGCGCCCTCGCGATCGATGCCCTCGACCTGCGGGTCCTCGGAGGGGCTGGCGCTCACGCCGCCGCCGCGGCTCTCGGCCGCCCTCCGCTCGTCCTTGGCGGTCGGCTCCGGCGTGGCGGGCGAGGCCGCGCCCTTCTGGACCATGGCCTTCGCCTCGTCGTTGCAGGCCTTGACGTCCTCGGGCTTGAGCTCGGCGTGGGCGACGTGGACGAGCGCGAGGACGACGACGGCGGCGAGCGCGGCGCGCGTGATGGAGACGATCATCGTGCGATCACGGCATTGCACTCCGCGTGCCAGCGAGGCGCCGATGTGGGATGATCGATCGCATGATGATGAGGACTCTCGCAACGCTCACGATCGTGCTCACCGTCGTGCTCGCCGCGCGCGCCGCGCGCCCGGCTGGCGACACGCTGCGCGACGAGGCGCGGCGCGTCTTCGCGCCGCTGCCGGCCCAGATGACGACCCCCGACAATCCGCTCACGCCCGAGAAGGTCGCGCTCGGGCGCCGGCTCTTCTTCGAGTGGCGCGCCTCGGTGGACGGCACCGTGAGCTGCTCGCGCTGCCACCAGCCCGGCCTGTACTCGACCGACGCGCTGCCCAAGGCGATCGGCGCCCAGCATCGGGTGAACCCGCGCAACGCGCCGGTGATCTTCAACGCCGCGCTGCAGTTCGCCGAGCACTGGCGCGGCGACCGCAAGTCGGTGGAGGACCAGGCGACGCAGGCGCTCACCGGGCCAGCCAGCTTCGGCAATCCGACGCCGGAGGCGGCGATGGCCCGGCTCAAGGCCATCCCCGGCTATCGCGAGCTGTTCGCGCGCGCGTTCCCCGGGGAGGCGGATCCGATCACCGCCGAGAACTGGGGCAAGGCCATCGGCGCCTACGAGCGGACGCTCGTGACGCCGGCGCCGTTCGACGCCTATCTCGGCGGCGACGACAACGCGCTGAATGCCGAGGCCAAGGCCGGCTTGCACGACTTCATGCAGCTGGGCTGCGCCGGCTGCCACAACGGCGCCGGCGTCGGCGGCACGATGTTCCGCAAGTTCGGCATGGTGGAGGATTATTGGAAGGCGACCGGCAGCAGGGAGCCGGACAAGGGACGCTTCGACGTCACCCACAGCGACGCCGACCTGTACGTCTTCAAGGTGCCGATCCTGCGCAACGTCGCGCGCACGCCGCCGTACTTCCACGACGGCTCGGTGGCCACGCTGCCGGAGGCCGTGCGCGTCATGGCGCGCGTGCAGCTCGGCCGCACGCTGACCGAGGCGCAGACCACCCAGCTGGTGGCGTTCCTCGACAGCCTGACCGGCAAGGTCCCCGAGAGCTTCGCGACCGCGGTCCCCTTGCCGCCCGCCGAGTTCCCGGCCAGCGCGCCCGCGCGCTGACCGCAGCCCCTCAGCCGCCGGCCATCGCGCCGACGATCATGAATGGCTCGGCGCCGGACGCGACCGCCGCGGGCAGCGGCGTGTCCGGCGCCTCCTGCGAGAGGTCCTCGCCGCCCAGGAAGAAGCGCAGGAAGGGCCGGCGCCGGCGTGTGGCATGGTCGCGGATCGTGCCCTCCAGCATCGGGTAGGCCGCTTCCAGCGCGTCGAGGACGGCGCCAATGGTGGGCCGCCCGGCGACCTCGACCTTCACCTCGCCGTTCACGCGGGCCAGCGTGCGCAGGTGCGGCGGCAGCGCGACGCGGATCATGGCAGCGTCTGCACCTCCACCGAGACGACCGACGGCAGGTGCTCCACGATCGGCGTCCAGCGGTTGCCGGCGTCGGCCGAGGCGTAGACCTGGCCGCCGGTGGTTCCGACGTAAACGCCGCACGGCTCCAGCGTGTCCACGGCCATCGCGTCGCGCAGGACGTTGACGTAGCAGTGACGCTGGGGCAGGCCACTGGTCAGGGCCTCCCACTCCTGACCGCCGGTGCGGCTGCGGTACACGCGCAGGCGCCCGTCGGGCGGATAGTGCTCCGAGTCGCTCTTGATCGGCACGACGTAGATGGTCTCCGGCTCGTGCGCGTGCACGTCGATCGGGAAGCCGAAGTCCGTGGGCAGGTTGCCGCTGACCTCGCGCCAGTGCTCGCCGCCATCGTCGCTGCGCATGACGTCCCAGTGCTTTTGCATGAACAGGACGTTTGGCCGCGCGCGGTGCATCGCGATGCGATGCACGCAGTGGCCGACCTCGGCCGTGGGATTCGGGATCTGCTCGGAGCGCAGGCCGCGGTTGATCGGCCGCCACGTCAGGCCGGCGTCGTCGCTGCGGAACACGCCGGCCGCCGAGATCGCGACGAACATGCGCTCGCGGTGCGCCGGATCGAGCAGGATCGTGTGCAGGCACATGCCGCCGGCGCCCGGCTGCCAGACCGAGGCGGACTCGTGGGTGCGCAGCCCGGGCAGCTCGTGCCAGGTCTGGCCGCCGTCGGTCGTCCGGAACAGCGCGGCGTCCTGGATGCCGGCGTAGACGACGTCGGGATCGGTCAGCGACGGCTCGAGATGCCAGACACGCGCAAACTCGAACGGGCGCGGCGTGCCGTCGTACCACAGGTGCGTGCCGGGCGCGCCCTCGTACGCGAACTTGTTGCCGACCGTCTCCCAGGTCTTGCCGCCGTCGCGCGAGCGCTGGATGACCTGGCCGAACCACGAGCTGGACTGCGAGGCGTACAGCCGGTCGGGATCGACCGGCGAGGCCTTGAGGTGATAGATCTCCCAGCCGCCGAAGTGCGGGCCGCTGACGTCCCAGCGCTCGCGCGTGCCGTCCGAGGTGACCACGAACGCGCCCTTGCGGGTGCCGACGAGGACGCGGACGCGGCTCATGCGGCCTCCTGGGGGACGTAGACCATCCAGGAAACGCCGAAGCGGTCGGCGACCATCCCGAATCGCGGCGAGAAGAACGTCTTGCCCAGGGGCATCCCGACCTGGCCGCCGTCGGCCAGCGCGCCGAACAGGCGGTCGGCCTCGGCCTCGTCGCGCGTGGTGAGCGACAGCGCGAAGCCCTCGAAGCGCGGCCGCGCGCCGCAGCGGCCGTCGGAGACGAACACGGTCGTGTCGCCGACGCGGAGGGCGCCGTGCATGACCTTGTCGCCCATGCCGGGCTGGACCATGCCCTGCTCGGGGCTGTCCTTGAAGCGCAGCAGCATCGTCACCTCGGCGCCCAGGGCGCGCCGGTAGAAGCTCACGGCCTCCTCGCAACGTCCCTCGAAGAACAGGTACGGCTGGACCTGCATGGCTTGCCTCATTTCTTCAGTTATGCACGCACTTCTTCGTGGTGTGGACTCCGCGAGCGGCCCCAGGCGACGAACGCCGCCAGCAGCCCGGCCACGAGCGGAATCAGCGCCAGCGGCAGCGGGCCAGTCAGAACGCTCACGACCGTCGCCCCGATCATGATGACGACGAGGCCGATGGCGGCCAGCGGCGTGAGGCCGGGCCGGATGCGCAGCAGCCCCGGCAGGATCAGCCCGAGCGCCCCGAGGATCTCGGCCACCGCGATGAAGCGCAGGAACCAGCCGGGCATCGGCAGCTGCTTCGTCATCTCCTCGATCGGCATCATCAGCTTCGTGCCGCCGGCGAACAGGAACAGCGCCGCCAGCAGCCCCTGCACGATCCACAGCGCGTACGTCACGATCCTCGTCCTCCGTTTCTCAGCCGGCCGGGGTCGGCGAGGCGAGCACGGCCACCCGCACGGCCGGCGCGCGGAACGTCGAGGCCACGGCGGCCGCGCCGAGACCGATCGCGACCGAGCCCATGAAGAGCCAGCCGTAGCCACCGAGCCCGTCGTAGATCACGCCGCCGGCCCAGGGGCCGAGCGCCATGCCCAGCGTGGACACCAGCGCGACGGCGCCGAAGACGGCGCCCATGATCCGGGCGCCGAAGTACTCGCGCACGATGATGGCGTAGAGCGGCATGACGCCGCCGTAGGCGAAGCCGAACACCAGCGCGACCGCGTAGAAGCCGGCGGGCTCGCGGGTGAGCGCGTAGGAGCCGGCCGCCAGCGCCTGCAGCACGAGCCCGACGACGAGCGTGCGCTTGGCGCCGACGCGGTCGGCCACCAGCCCGCACACGACCTTGCCGCCGAGCGAGGCCAGGCTGGCAGCGCTCAGCACGGTGGCGGCCGTCATCGCCGTGAGGCCGTGGTCGATGGCGTTGCTGACCATGTGGAAGATCGGGCCCGAGTGCGCCGCGCAGCAGGCGAAGTACGCGAGCGCGACCGCCGCGAACTGCGGCGTGCGCAGCGCCTGGGCGACGGTCAGCTCCCCCGCCTCACCCGCGCCTGCACGCCCCGCCGCGGCGGCCGGCGCCGCCGGCGGCTCGGTGATGAGGAAGGCGACCGGGATGATCACCAGCCAGACGACGTCGCCGATGACGAGCATCGCGAAGCGCCAGTCGTGACTATTGATGAGCCAGCGCACGACAGGGCCCATCACCGCCGAGCCCATGCTGACGCCGGCCGAGACCAGCGCCACGGCGAGGCTGCGGTGCCGTGTGAACCAGCGGGCGGTCGCCGCCGTGATCGGCGTGTAGAAGCTGCCGGCCGCCAGCCCGACCAGCACGCCGAACACGAGCTGGAACTGCAGCAGCGTGCTCACCCGGCTGGCCAGCACCAGCCCGAGGCCGAGCAGCACGCCGCCGGCCAGCACGACCAGCCGCGTGCCGAAGCGATCGCAGAGCAGGCCCCAGAGGAACGCGCCGAGGCCCATGCAGAGCCAGTTGACGAGCGCCGCCGTCGAGATGCCGGTGCGCGACCAGCCCATCGTGGCCGCCATCGGCTGCAGGAAGACGGTGAGCGAGGCCATGGCGCCGAAGCCCACGCAGGTGACGACGATGCCGACCGCGACGATGACCCAGCCGTAGGCGCGGCTCAACTCGGTGGCCCCTCTCTGACGGGCCGCACCTCGACCATGCCCACGCGCGCGACCGGCCCCCGGGCCGCGATCGCGAGCGCCTCGTCGAGGTCGGCGACGTCGATCAGCATGTAGCCGCCCAGGTGCTCGCGCGTCTCCGCGAATGGTCCGTCCGTAAGCAGGCGCCTGCCGTCCCGGACCCTCACGGTGGTGGCCGTCGCGACCGGGTGCAGCGGATTGCCGCCCAGGTAGCGCCCGGCGGCCGTCAGCTCGTCGGCCAGCTGCTTCTGGCCCAGGTAGATGTCCTGGCGCTCGCCCGGGGTGAGCTTGTCCCAGGCCTCGTCGAAGTAGATCAGCAACAGGTATTTCACCGTGGGCCTCCATCCATAGGTCGAACGGGGACGGCCCCATTCGACAGCGGCAGTAGATTATCCTTGTGGCACCTGCCGCCGAGGCCGCCGCGGCCGTCGAGGCGCTCTACCGCTCCGACTGGGGCCGGATCGTCGCCACCCTCATCCGGCTGGTGGGCGACTTCGACGGCGCCGAGGAGGCCGCCCAGGAGGCCTTCGCCGCCGCGGTCGAGCGGTGGCCGGCCGCCGGCGTGCCCGACTCGCCCCGCGCCTGGATCATCCAGACCGCCCGCCACAAGGCCATCGACCGCATCCGCCGCCGGGCGCGCTTCGCCGACAAGCTGGACCGCTACGCGATGGCCGGCCCCGACGCCAGCGTCAGCACACCAGACTTCGATCCCGACGAGATTCCCGACGACCGCCTGCGCCTAGTCTTCACCTGCTGTCATCCGGCGCTCTCGCCGGAGGCGCAGGTGGCGCTCACGCTGCGCGCGCTGGGCGGGCTCGAGACCGACGAGATCGCGCGCGCCTTCCTGGTACCCACCGCGACGATGGCCCAGCGGCTCGTGCGCGCCAAGAGCAAGATCCGTGACGCCCGCATCCCCTACGCGATGCCCGAGCTGCGAGAGATGCCGGCGCGGCTGGACGCCGTGCTGACCGTCCTCTACGTGATCTTCACCGAGGGCTATGCCGCCACGCGCGGCGACGCGCTGGTGCGACGCGACCTGTGCGCCGAGGCGATCCGGCTCGGGCGCCTGGTGCGCGCGCTGCTGCCGGCGCCGCCGCCCGCCGAGGCCACCGGCCTGCTGGCGCTGATGCTGCTGCACGACGCGCGGCGCGAGGCGCGCCTGGACGCGGCCGGCGATCTCGTGGTGCTCGAGGAGCAGGACCGGCGCCGCTGGAACCACGCCCAGATCGCCGAGGCGCTGCCGCTGGTGGAGGACGCGCTGCGCGACGGCCCGGGACCGTACGCGCTGCAGGCCGCCATCGCCGCGCTGCACTGCCAGGCCGCGCGCCCGGAGGAGACCGACTGGCCGCAGATCGTGCGGCTGTACGAGGTGCTCGAGCGCCTGCAGCCCTCACCGGTCGTGGCGCTCAACCGCGCAGCCGCCCTGGCGATGGTCGAGGGCCCGCGGCCGGCCCTGGCGGTGATGGACGGCCTGGCCGCCTCCGGCGAGCTCGCGCGCTATCACCTGCTGCACGCCGCCCGCGCCGACCTGCTGCGCCGCCTGGGCGCGTTCGCCGACGCGGCGAAGAGCTACGAGCGCGCGCTGGCGCTCGTCACCAACGAGGCCGAGCGGCGCTTCCTCGAGCGCCGCCTGCGCGAGGTCGAGCGCCGGTGAGGACGCGGCGCGAGTTCCCGGGCAGCGCGTTGCCTTGACTGCTGCAACACCTTCCCACCGCGCGCCGCGCGTCACGCTGAACGACCCCGGCCGCGCGGCCGTGCTCTCGCACGCCATCGTCGTGGAAGCGATCATGGAGTGCTGCCAGCGCCGTCTCGCCGGGGCCGCCTGTCCGCTGGCGGAGTGGCTGGCGCCGCGCGCGCCCGCGCGCTGAGGGCTAGAGCGCCGGCGCCAGGCGAATCTCGATCCAGCCGGCGGTGCGCAGCTGCGGCTCGACCTCGTTCCGGCGCCGGTCGCGACGCCGCCGCTCCGGCGCGTGCGCGGCCGCCGACGCGCGCCGATCGCCCACGCGGCGGTCGGCGATGACCTGCACACGGTCGTCGCCGACGTTGTCGCGGCGGATGAAGTCGTAGAGATCGGGCTCGTCGCGGGCGACGATGATCAGGCGGTCGGGCGCGGAGGGGGGCATCGTCACCTCGCGGTCGCCGGGCCGGGGTCGAGCCTGCGCTGGCGCTCGGCCCGTCGCTTGAGGTTCGCGAATTGCCGCGTCTGCATGATCCAGTGCGCCGGCTCCCAGAACAGC
>DASSLH010000494.1:0-2354 GCA_035689625.1 Candidatus Methylomirabilota bacterium
GATGGCCCGCGGGCTCGACGCGGTCATCGTGGATCCGCTCGACGCCCGGATGGCGGCCAACATCCTGACGGCCCGCATGCTGCTCGGCCGCGACGCCGGCTGCAAGGCGTACCTCGCGGCCTATCGCCAGGGTCGGTTGCCCGCGTGATCACGAAGGCGCCGGCGTCGCCCTCCGCCACGGTGTGGCGCTGGACGCTGGAGCCGCCGCCCATCCCGGCCGACCTCGTCCTGCGCCTGCAGAAGTACCGCAATCCCGCCGCCGCGCCCCGGCTCATCCGCGCGGCGGCCATCGCCGCCGCCGCCGAGGCGCGGGGGCTCACGTCGCCGTGCGCGGTCGTGTGGCGCGGGCCGGTGGCCCTCGGCCGCGATCACGCGGTGACGCTGGGCGAGCGGCACACGTTCCACACGCGGCTGCTGAGCCGCCTGCTCGCCGACAGCCGCGAGGCCTACGCCGTCGTGCTCACGCTGGGCGAGGCGCTCGAGCAGCGGGTCGATGCGATGCTCCGCCAGCGCTTCGGCCTGGAGGGGCTGCTGCTGGAGACCGCCGGCTGGGCGGCGATCGAGCTGCTGATCCGCGCCGTGCGCCGGCGGCTGCGCGACGACATGTGCGCGCCCGGCACCTCGGTCACGCACCGCCTGGCGCCCGGCTACGGCGACTGGCCCGTGGACGACCAGGCGGCGCTGCTCGGCGTGTTCGGTGACGTGCCGTTGCCCGTCTGCGTCAACGACGCCGCCTGCCTGTTCCCGCGCAAGTCCATCTCCGCCGTCTTCGGCGTGGTGCCGACCCGGTGAGCGGCATGGACAACCGCCTGCGGCGCGCGCTCGCCGACGGAACGTTCGCGATCACCGTCGAGGTGGTGCCGCCGTCGCGCCGGGTCCCGCTGGGCGAGGCGCTGCGCCCCGCGCTGGCGCTGGCCGACAAGAGCGCCGGCGACCCGCGCATCGCCGGCCTCGGCGTGACCGACCGCGTGCTGAGCGACACCGACCACGATCCGATCGCCGCCTCGCTGCTGCTGGCCCGCGCGTCGGGCACGAGCCCGCTCGTGCACCTCTCGGGCAAGGACCGGCTGCCGGAGCGCGTCGCGCTGGCCGTGCGGGCGCTGGCCGCGGCCGGGCTCGACAACGTCCTCTGCGTGACCGGTGATCGCCTCAAGGTCATGCCGGCCGACCGGCGCGTGCCGTTCGTGGACAGCGTGCAGGCCGTGGCGATCGCCCGGCGCCTGCTGCCGGGCGCGCTGATCGCCGCGGCCGTCTCGCCCTTCAAGTACACGGAAGAGGAGACGCACAACCAGTACCTGAAGATGGCGCGCAAGCACGCGGCCGGCGCCGACCTGCTCGTCACCCAGGTCGGCTGGGACCCGCGCAAGCTCGCCGAGCTGATGCGCTACCGGCGCCGGCGCGACCTCGCGCAGCCGGTGATCGCGAACCTCATGCCGCTCTCGGCCGGCTCGGCGCGCCGGCTGCAGACGGGCGCGGTGCCCGGCGTCGTGGTGTCCGATGACCTCGCCGCCCTCGTCCAGGCCGAGAGCCAGGCGGCCGACAAGGGACGCGCGGCGCGGCTGTCGCGCCTGGCGCTGCAGCTGGTCGGCGCCGAGCACCTCGGCTTCGCCGGCGTGCAGCTCAGCGGCCTGACGACGTACGACGACGTCGCGCGGGTGCTCGATCTCGCCGAGGAGTGGCGCATGCACGCGCCGACGGTCGCCGACTGGTGGTGGTGCTGGGAGGAGTCGCTGCGGCTGCCGTCGGGCGCGATCGCGCGCCTGCACCGCGAGCCCGGCTACTTCGTGTTCGACACCGCGGCGCGCCGGCCGCCCGCCCACCGCGCCGGCGCCTCCGAGCGCCTGCGCTACCGGGCCCTGCGCGTGGCCCACGACGTCGTGTTCGAGCCGGCGTCGCCGGTCGCGCGCGTCCTGGGGCCGCTGGCCCGCCGCATCCCGTCCGGCTCGCGGGCGGCGGCACGGCTCGCCGCGCTCGAGCAGTGGATCAAGCGGCCGCTGGTCGGCTGCGACGTCTGCGGCCGCTGCCGGCTGCCCGCGACGTTCTACGTGTGCCCGGAGACGTGCCCCAAGGGCCTGGCCAACGGTCCCTGTGGCGGCAGCACCGACAACATCTGCGAGGCCGGCGACCGGCCGTGCATCCACGCGCTGATCTATCGCCTCGCGGCCGCCGCCGGCGACGTCCAGCGGCTGGAGGGCGAGCTCGTCGCCGCCGCCCCGGAGCCGCGCGGCGGCTCGTCGTGGCTCCGGCACTTCGCCGAGGCCGAGGCAACGCCCAGGAGGATGGCACGATGACGCACAAGGAGCGCATGCTGCGCGCGGCGCGCGGCGAGTGGGCCGATCGGCTGCCCTTCGCGC
>DASSLH010000495.1:0-3486 GCA_035689625.1 Candidatus Methylomirabilota bacterium
GATCGTGCCGACACCGAGTGCGCCGGCGACGAAGCCGGCGGCGGCATCCGCCGCGGTGGCGCCGCGGCGCTTCGCGCTCGACCTCGGGCCCTTCACCTCCGCGTCGGACGCCGAGCGCGTCGAACGGACGCTCACGCAGGCCGGACTCCAGACGGTCCGCCTCCGTCAGCAGACCGGCCCGGCGGTCTATGCCGTGCTCATCGAGCGCATCGTCGGCGCCGCCGAGGTGCCGGTGTTGCTGACGAGCCTGCGCGAGCAGGGTTTCGCCGCCGCCACGCTCGTCCAGCGGGATCCACCGGTCGTGCGCGTCGGTGAACCCTTGCCGCTGCGCGGGGCCGTCGAGCTGGCCGAGCGTCTGCGCGCTGCCGGCCAGCCGGTGCGCGTCGCCGCCCAGCCCGGCGGAAACGTCGCCTACACGATCCGCCACGGCACCTTCACCTCGAAGGCCGAGGCTCAGGCCCACGCCGAGGAGCTGGGACGGCTGGGCTTGTCGTCCCAGGTGATCCAGGTCCGGTAGCGCAGTCGCAATGGGATCGGGAACATCCGGCCCGGCGGTCGCGCCGGCGTTCGGCAAAGTCCTGCTGCTCGCCGTCATGGTCGCTTCTGCCTACGCGCTCTCCCAGGCCCTCACCCACGCCTCGTTCGGCTACGCGATGGCTGCGCTGGCGGCGGTGACGCTGATCGCGGTGGTGTTCGTGCGCAACGACTGGGGCGTGTACGTCGTGACCTTCTCCATGCTGCTGTCCCCGGAGTTCTCGGCCGGGGGCGGCGGCATCGCCGAGGGGCGCACGATCATGGTGCGCAGCGAGGACTTCGTTCTCATCGTCATCGGCTTCGCATGGCTGGCGAAGACGGCCGTCAACAAGGAGCTGGGCCTCGTCGGCAAGACGCCGCTCAACCGTCCCATCGCGCTCTACATCGGCGTCAACGTGGTCTCCACGATCCTGGGCTACCTGACCGGCAATGTGAACGGCGCCTCCGGCTTCTTCTACGTGCTCAAGTATGTCGAGTACTTCGTCGTCTACTACATGGTGGTCAACAACATCCAGGACCGCGACCACGCCCGCCGCCTCGTGATCGCCGCGCTCCTGACGGCGGCCATCGTGAGCCTGGTCGGCATTGCCCAGATTCCCTCCGGCGACCGCGTGTCGGCGCCATTCGAGGGCGAGGTCGGCGAGCCGAACACGTTCGGCGGCTACCTGCTATTCATGATGGCGATCGCAGGCGGCATCGCCCTGGAGACGCACCGCCTGCGCCTGCGCACGATCTGCCTGGGGCTGGTCGGCCTCATGGCGCTGCCGTTCGCCTTCACGCTCTCGCGCGCGTCGTACCTCGGCGTGGTGCCCGCGGTCCTGACGCTGACGGCGCTGACGCGCCAGCGCCGGTTCATGGTTGGCCTCCTGCTGCTGTTGGTGGTGGCCTCGCCGATCCTCATGGTGGCGCTGCCCAAGCCGGTGAAGCAGCGGATCCTCTACACGTTCGAGCCGGAGCAGGGCCAGGCGACCGTGCGTATCCATGCCGTCGGCGTGGCCTTCGATCCTTCCACCTCCGCTCGGTTCTTCAGTTTCCGCAGCGCGCTGGAGGGCTGGACGCGCCGACCGGTGTTCGGCTATGGGGTGACGGGCTTCGGGTTCATGGACGCTCAGTACGCGCGCATCCTCGTCGAGACCGGGGTGGTCGGCTTCGCCGCGTTCCTCATCCTCGTCGGCACCACGCTGCGCTCGGCGCGCGGCGCGTTCCAAGAACTGCGCGAGCCCGAGGACCGGGGCCTCGCGCTCGGCTTTCTGGCCGGCACCGTCGGGCTGCTCGTGCACGCCGTCGGCTCGAACACGTTCATCATCGTCCGCATCATGGAGCCGTTCTGGTTCTTCGCCGGCATCGTGATCATGCTGCCGACGCTGGAGGATCGCTCCGCGGCGAGCTCGGCACCCTCCGCCCGCCGGTTCGCACCTTCCGCGCCGACGTTGCCTCGCTCCCCGGGCGACCGCCGCACCCGGCCGGCGCCGTGAGCCCGGCGCGCGACCCTGGCGACGGTCGTGCGGACACCGCTCGCATCTTCCTCACGGCATGGCTCGTCTATCTGCTCTTCCTCAACCCGATGATCCCGAACTCCGTCGCGGCCGCGCTGCTCGACGGCGCCGTGTCGGTCGTCGACACCGGCCACTGGGAGGCGCGCCACGCGGTGTCCTACGGTGGCATCGACGTTGCCAGGAGTGGGGACCGGCTCGTCCCCGGCCCACCTCCCGGTCTGGCGGTTCTCATCGTGCCGGTCTATGCGGTCTGGCGCCTGGCCGTGGGGCCGGCACGCACCGACGCAGACTTCATCGCTCTGCACGTCGTCGCGACGATCGTGATCAGCGCGGTCGCCTCGGCGCTGGCGGCGGCGCAGGTGGCTGCCCTCGCTCGCTGGTTCGGGGCCTCGGCGTGGGCGAGCCGGGCGAGCGGCCTGGTGTTCGCCTTCGGCAGCCCCGCGTTCCTGTTCGCGACGCGGTTGTTCAAGGAAAACGTCGCGGCGCTCGGCATCGTCGCCGCCTGGCGGCTCGCCCGCGAGCCCGGTGGTGCCGGGCGCCGCGCGCTCGCCGGTGTCGTCGCTGGCCTCACCACGCTCGTCGCGTATCCAGCGGCGTTGGCCGGGCCGGCGCTCGCGCTCGCCATCGCGCGTCGCGAGGGCGGCCGCCGGTGCCTCGCCTTCGTGGCCGGCTGGGGGCCGGGGCTGGGCTTGCTCGCGCTCTACAACACGTGGCTGTTCGGGCGGCCGTGGCGCTTCTCCTACGGGGCGTTCACGAGCTTGCCCGAGGGCGCCGGCCGAGCGACCTTCGTCGTTCCCAGCGCGGCCGTGCTCCTCAAGCTGCTGTTCGCCCAGCGCGAGGGCCTGCTGCTGTACTCGCCCTTCCTCCTCGCGGGCGTTCTCGGCCTCTTCCTCTGGCGACGTCACCAGAGTCCCGCCGATGCCGCCATGATCGGCGCATTCGCGCTCGTGCTGCTCTTCATCAGCGCCTCGTGGCTGACACAGTTTCCGAGCACGGCGACGGGCGCACGCTATGGCTTCCTCGCCGTTCCGTTGCTGGCGGCGTTTGCGGCGGTCGGGCTCGACTACGGTGGCCGACCGGCGCTGCTCCTGCTCGGCGCGCCGTCGGTCGCCCTGACGTATCTCATCGTGCAGGCCGGCCACATCGCCGACCCGGCGCCGCTCCTCTACGCTGCCAAGACCTTCGTGTCTGGAACCGGCATGGCGGTGCTGTTCAAGGAGATCTTGCCGCGATGGATCGGCCTCGACACGCTCCACACGCTGCTCGGCCGACGGGAGATCACCGGTGCCGAGCTGCCCGCCCTGCTGGGCACCGTCCGCGGATGGCGGCTGGTCGGCAATCAGCTCCTGATGCTCCTCACGTTCGGCGTTGCGCTCGGCATCGTGGGGGTGGTGCTCCGGCTGTTGTGGAAGCCGGCGGGCACGGCCCGCCTGCGGCCGGCGCCGTGACCGCCGGC
>DASSLH010000496.1:0-4787 GCA_035689625.1 Candidatus Methylomirabilota bacterium
CTGCGCCTGGGTCAGCCGGCCACCACGCTGTCGGGCGGCGAGGCCCAGCGCCTGAAGATCGCCGCCGAGCTGGGCGGCCGCGCCACCGGCGAGGTGCTCTACATCCTGGACGAGCCGACGACCGGCCTGCACCTGGACGACGTCAAGAAGCTGCTCGGCGTGCTCAACCGGCTGGTGGACGCCGGCAATACTGTGCTCGTCGTCGAGCACCACCTGGACGTCATCAAGGCGGCCGACCACGTGATCGACCTCGGTCCCGAGGGCGGCGAGGCCGGCGGCGAGATCGTCGCCGAGGGCTCGCCGGAGGTCGTCGCCCAGACGCCGGGCTCCTACACCGGCAAGTTTCTGGCGGAGGTGCTGCCGAAGGCCAACGGCAAGCGGTGACGGATCTCGAACTGGCGGCTCGGCTCCCGCCGAGGCCGTCGCTCACCTCGCACTACTATGGCTGGCGCATCGTCGCCGCCGCGTTCGTGGTGCTGTTCACCGCCTACGGCGCGCAGTACTGCTTCGGCGTCTTCTTCGCGGCGCTGCTGGACGAGTTCCACTGGACCCGCACGGGGCTCTCGGGCGTCTTCTCGGTCTACGCGTTCACGTACTGCGTCTTTGGCTTCCCGGCCGGGCGGCTGACCGATCGCTTCGGGCCGCGCGTCGTGATCGCCGCCGGCGGCCTCTTCCTCGGCGGCGCGCTGGCGGCGATGGCGCGCATCACGTCGCTCTGGCACGCCTACCTGCTCTACGGTCTCGTCGCCGCGCTCGGCATGGGCACCGCCTACGTGCCCTGCAACACGACAGTGGTGAAGTGGTTCGCGCGCCGCCGGGGCCTGGCCGCCGGCATCGCCTCCAGTGGCGCCAGCGCCGGCACGCTGGTGCTCCCGCCGCTCACGCAGCTGGCGGTGAGCGGGCTCGGCTGGCGCGGCGCCTACGTGGTCGGCGGCGCCGCGGTGTTCGCGGTGCTGGTGCTGGCCGCGCAGGTCATGCGGCGCGATCCCGAATCGGTCGGCCTGCATCCTGACGGCGCGGCGGGGCCCGCCGCCGTCGCCGCCGGCGGCGCCGGGCTGGCGCTCGGCGACGCCGTGCGCACCGGGCAGTTCTGGCTGCTCGGCTTCGCGTTCTCGGCCACGTGGATCCCGGTGTTCATCCCGCTCGTGCACCTGGTGCCGTACGCGCGGGACCTCGGCCACTCGCCGCTGGCGGCGGCGTCGACGATCAGCGCCACCGGCGGCGGCGCCGTGCTCGGCCGGCTCACGATGGGCGCCGTGTCCGACCGGCTCGGCCGGCGACGCACGATCGCCGCCGCCATGCTGCTGCAGGCGGTCGCCTTCGTGGCCTTCGCGCTGGCGCGCGACCTCGGCCCCCTGTACGCGACGGCCCTGGTGTTCGGCTTCTCCTACGGGACCATCTCGACGCTGTTCGCACCGATCGTGAGCGACTTCTTCGGCCGCGAGCAGGCTGGCTCGCTGGTCGGCTTTCTTTTCATGCTGGCCGGCTCGATGGCCGCCTGGGGCACCTTGGGCGCCGGCGCCATCTACGACGCGACCGGCAGCTATCGCCCCGCGTTCCTGCTGGCCGCCGGCTTCAACGTCCTCGCGCTCGGCCTGCTGACCGCCTGCCGCCCGCCACGCCTGCGCTATACTCCGGCCGCCGTCACACGCTGAGCGACCGAGGACCGCGACGGCTTCGCCGGCGCGGTTCCGAGCGTGTGGGGGGTTGGGGGCCATTTGGGGCCCCCATTCCATGAGGAGATCTATGAGCCACCTCAAGGACAAGTACTGCATCGTGGGCGTGGGCGAGACGGAGTACTCGCGCGGATCGGGCCGCTCGACGCGCGCGCTGGCGGTCGAGGCCGTGCGCAAGGCGATCCTCGACGCCGGCCTCACCGCCGCCGACGTGGATGGGATGATGGACTACCAGTCCGGCGACTCCACGCTGGCGCCCCACGTCGCGCCCGACCTCGGCATCCGCCTCAACTTCTACATGGACGTGATGGGCGGGGGCTCCTCGTCCGAGGCGCTGGTCGGCCTGGCCATGGGCGCCATCGAGGCCGGGATGTGCAAGACGGTGGCGCTCTACCGCTCGATGAACGGCTATTCCGAGTTCCGCATCGGAGGCACCGGCGCCCGCGCGGCCCAGCCCGTGCGCGGCCTGGACCTCGTGCAGGTGCCGTTCGGCATGCGCAGCGCCGGCCAGAATTTCGCGCCGACGTTCATGCGCCACATGTACGACTACGGCACGACGTCCGAGCAGGTCGCCCACGTCAAGGTCGCCCACAGCAAGCACGCGTCGAACAACCCCAAGGCGCTGCTCCGGGAGCGGGTGACTGTCGAGGACGTCGTCAACTCGCGCTGGATCGTCAAGCCCCTGCACCTGCTCGACTGCTGCCTGGAGACCGACAACGCGACGTGCATCATCGTCACCTCGGCCGAGCGCGCGCGCGACTGCCGCCACCGCCCCGCCTACGTCATGGGCGTGGCCGGCCGCGTGTCGAAGCCGCGGCTGGACTTCCACTGGGCGCACGGCCCGATCAGCCGCGTGGCCGGCTACTACGCCAAGGACATCGTGTTCGGCCAGGCGGGAGTCGGACCGGAAGACGTCGATGTCACGGGTTCGTACGATGCCTTCACGTTCACGACCATGTTGCAGCTGGAAGAGTACGGATTCTGCAAGAAGGGCGAGGGCGGGGCTTATGTATCCAGCGGCGCCATCGAGCTCGGGGGCCGGCGGCCCAATAACACCTCGGGCGGCCATCTCTGCGAGGGCTACACGCACGGGATGTCCATGGTCATCGAGAACGTCCGCCAGCTGCGCGGCACCATCGACGACTCCTGCCCCGGCGCCGCCGAGGGCAAGCACAGCTACGACTACCGCCCGGGCGGCTGCCGCCAGGTGAAGAACGCCGAGATCACGATGAACCTCGGCTGGGCGATGCCCCCGCTCGGCTCCGCGCTGATCATGCGCCGCTAGCGCATGGACCTGCACGCGCTGCTGTTCGACACCTACGGCACGCTGGTGGACTGGCGCACGAGCGTGCGTGACGAGCTGGCCGCCTTCGGCGCCGGGCGCGGCCTGCACCACGACTGGGAGGCGTTCCTCGCCGAGTGGAAGGCGTGCTACCGGCCCGGCATGGACGCGGTCAACCGCGGCGAGGCGCCGTGGACGACGGTCGAGACGATCTACCACCGCCGCCTGGTCGAGCTGCTGGCCGCCCGTGGCATCGCGGCGAGCGAGGCGGAGGTCGCGCATCTCACGCGCGCGTGGTGGCGTCTCACGCCCTGGCCCGACACGGTCCCCGGCCTGGCGCGGCTCAGGCGGGGCCACGTGATCTCGCCGCTGTCGAACGCGTCCTTCACCGGCATGGTGCATCTCGCGAAGTTCGCGGGGCTGCCGTGGGACTGCGTGATCACCGCCGAGAACGCGCGCTGCTACAAGCCTCGGCCCGAGGTGTACCGGACGGCGCTGGCGCTGCTCGATCTGCGCCCCGAGCAGGCGATGATGGTCGCCGCCCACAACTACGACCTGGCGGCGGCCCAGGCGCTCGGCCTGCGCACGGCGTTCGTGCCGCGGCCGCTCGAGCACGGGCCCGGCCAGACGAGCGATCTCGCGCCCGAGGGCAAGTGGGACGTGGTGGTGGACAGCGTGGAGGAGCTGGCCGGCGCCCTCGGGGCGTGAGGCCCGACGACAGGAGAGAGCGATGCCCCAGCCGGTGAGCTATCGCGGCATGACGCTGCTGGTGCCCGACAACGACAGCGAGTTGGCCGAGTACTTCGCGCTGGCCCGCCGGCACACGCTGATGCTACGCGCCTGCACCACGTGCGGCCTCATGCGCTACCCGCCCACCCACGCCTGCCCCTGGTGCATGGAGCTCGGCTGGCGCTGGCAGGAGGTCAGCGGCAAGGGCACGATCCACTCCTACGAGATCGTCCACCACGCGATCCAGCCCGGCTTCAAGGACCTCACGCCCTACGCCGTGGTGCTGGTCGAGCTCGACGAGCAGAGCGGCCGCCCCACGGCCAACGAGGGGCTGCGGATCATCGCCAACCTCGTCAAGCCCGACCTCACGCCCGAGGCCGAGGACAAGGTCGCCATCGGCGCCCGCGTGAAGGTCGTCTTCCAGGATCTCGCCGAGCACTTCGCGCTGCCGCAGTTCACGCTCAGCGGCGAGCCGCCGGCCGGGCGGGTGTGGCGGCTGGGCTAGCTGGCGCCCAGTGCGCGTAACGCCGCGCGGGCCGGCTCGTAGCCCGGCTGCTGGGCGAGCAGACGGCGGTACTCCTCGACCGCCTCCGCGCGCCGGCCCTGCAGCTCCAGCGCCTTGGCGAGGTTGAACCGCGGTTCCACCGCCGTCGGCGACAGCGTGACCGCCAGCCGCGCGGCCGCCTCCGCCTGCGCCGGCTTGCCGAGCTGCAGCCACGCCGCCGCGAGGTTGGTCGCGGCGCTGCCGCGGGCGCGCTCGGCGCCGTGCCACTCGCCGGCCAGCGCCGCCTGCAGCAGCGGCGCCGCCTCGGCCGGCCGCTGCCGCAGCATCGCCAGGTGCCCGAGCTGCGCCTGCAGCAGCGCGAAGCGCGGGTAGAGCGCGGCGCCGCGCGCCGCGTACTGGCGCGCGCGCTCGAGATCGCCGAGCAGGAGCGCGGCGTTGGCGGCGTCGGCGTAGAAGTAGGCGTTGTTGGGATCGAGCGCCAGCGCGTGCTCGAAGGCGGTGAACGTCTCGGCCGGCGTGGCGACGCCCTCGCGCACCTGGTCGGCCAGCACGCGGCCGAGGTTGGCGTAGTTGTACGAGTTGGCGGGCACCAGGT
>DASSLH010000497.1:0-3196 GCA_035689625.1 Candidatus Methylomirabilota bacterium
CCAGCACCTCGGCCACGCGCAGCTCGACCCGGCCGAAGTCGGTGATGCTGAGCGGCGGCGCGCCGGCGCCACCGCCCGTCGCCGACGCGGCGGCTCCGCCGGCCTGGCTCTTCGTCTTGTCTTCGATCCTTGGAAACAGCCCCGACAGCCGCTGCACGCGCGGCAGGTCGTTCAGCCGGCCCATGACGGCGTTGGCCAGCTGCGGCGGGCGATCGTCGCCGAGGGCGACGCGGATCTTCAGCGCCGCCTCGGGCAGGAATGGATCGAGCGCGATGCCGAGGAAGCGCAGCGCGTCGGCTAGCGTGGCCAGCACGCGGTTGAGCTCGGCCGCGCGCGCAGGGTCCTTGGCCAGCGCCCATGGCTGGCTGGCGTCCACGTAGCGGTTGGCGGCGCCGAGGAACTCCCACAGCGCGGCCAGCGCCCGCTGGAAGGCGAACTCGTCCATGGCGCGCTGGACGCCGCCCAGCGCGTCGGCGGCCGCGGCCCGCAGCGTCTCGGCCCCGCCGGCGGCCGCCAGCGGCGGACTCGCGGACGGCGCGGCCTTCTCGAGCAGCGTGGTCGCCCGCGAGACGAAGTTGCCGAGATCGTTGGCGAGGTCGGCGTTGAGCCGGGCCACGAACGCCTCCTCCGAGAAGTCGGAGTCCAGGCCGAATGTCATCTCGCGCATGACGAAGTATCGGAACGCGTCGATGCCGTACTTGTCGGCCAGCGCGAACGCCTCCACGACGTTGCCGACGGTCTTGGACATCTTGCCGCCGCCGACGTTCCAGTAGCCGTGCACGAACAGGTGGCGGTAGACGTCGAGGCCGGCCGCCTTGAGCATGCAGGGCCAGTAGATCGCGTGGGGCTTGAGGATGTCCTTGGCGATCAGGTGGTGGGCGACCGGCCAGAACGTCGCGAAGCGCGCGTCGCCGGGGCCGCCGAGCGCGGAGACGTAGTTGATGAGCGCGTCGAACCAGACGTAGGTGACGTACTTGTCGTCGAACGGCAGCGGGATGCCCCACTCCAGCCGCGTGCGCGGCCGGCTGATCGACAGATCCTGCAGCGGATCGCGCAGGAAGCCGAGGATCTCGTTGCGGTAGCGCTCGGGCCGGATGAGCTCGGGATGGGCGCCGATATAGTCGATCAGCCAGCCCTGGTACTTCGACATCTTGAAGAAGTAGTTCTCTTCCTCGATCCACGTCAGCGGCCGCTGGTGGTCGGGGCACTTGCCGTCGATGATCTCCTTCTCGGTGTAGAAGCGCTCGCAGTTGAAGCAGTACTGGCCGCCGTACTTGCCCAGATAGATCTCGCCGGCCTCCCACAGCGTCTGGAGGATCGCCTGCACGACCCGGGCATGCCGCGGCTCGGTGGTGCGGATGAAGTCGTCGTTGGTGATGCCCAGCCGGCGCCACGTGGTCCGGAAGGCGCCGGAGATCTCGTCGGCGTAGGCCTGGGGCGACACGCCGGCCTGGGCGGCCACGCGCGCGATGTTGTCGCCGTGCTCGTCGGTGCCGGTGAGCAGGAACGTGTCGTCGCCGGCGAGCCGGTGGTAGCGGGCCATCGCGTCGGCCACGATCGTCGTGTACGCGTGACCGAGGTGCGGCCGCGCGTTGACGTAGTAGATCGGCGTGGTGAGGTAGAACGTCCCGCTCACGGCTGCTTGCGCTGCGCCTCCACGTGGGGCCGGCCCTCCCACGTCAGCGCCTCGAGCGGCACCTCGGCCTCGCTGCCGTCGGGGAAGCCGACGATCACCGACTGGGCCAGCACGCGGATCGAGCGCACCTTGCCGGTCATGCAGCCGCCGCCCCCGCAGCTGGCCTGGCACGGCGTGTTCACGCGCGGCAGCCGCGCTCGCAGCTCCTGGTAGGTCGAGAACTCGTAGAGCAGGCAGCACTTGAGCCGGCCACAGTTGCCGAGCAGCCGGCTGTCGGTCAGTGGCATGTCCTGGGTCTTGGCCATCTTGACCGAGATCGGCTCGAACTTGCGCAGGTGTGAGGCGCAGCAGAGCTGCCGCCCGCAGGGCCCGATGCCGTCCATCACCCGCGTGGTGTCGCGGGCGCCGATCTGGCGCATCTCGATGCGCGCCCGGAACTCCCGGGCGAGGTCGCGCACGAGGTCGCGGAAGTCCACGCGGTCCTCGGCGTTGAAGTACACGGTCACGCGGCGGTCGGCGCCGTACATCTCGACGTCCACGACCTTGATCGGCATCGCGCGCGCCCGGGCGACCCGCTGGGCGGCGACAACCGCGCGCTCCTCGCGCTGCCGCCGCTCGCGATACTCCTTCGTCTCGCCCGCCGTCGCCGGCCGCACGACGCGGCGGTAGAGCCGATCACGCCGGAAGTCGGGCACCGGGCGGCGCGGGCGGCGGATCTCGCCCAGCGCGGTGGCGGCGGCCGTCTCCACCAGCACGATGTCGCCCACGCCGAGCGGCAGGTCCTCGACCAGCTTGTAGTCCTCGGCCGGGGCGGCATCGCGCACGCGGATGCCCACCAGCCACTGGCTGTCGCTGTCGTCCATCACAACCTCAGGCGGCCCGGGCCAGCAGACGGTGCACGACCGTCTCGACCGTGAGCCGCGGCGTCACGTTGTTGATCAGCATCTCGCGCGCCTGCCGGCACGCCTCGATCATCCCGACCAGCGCGCCGTCCGTCCAGCGCCCGGCCTCCTCCGCGAGCGCGCCGGCCCGGGCCGGGTCGCTGAGCAGCGCGGCCGGCGCGCCGGCCCGGGCCAGCAGCAGGTCGCGGCACAGCAGCCAGGCGCCGTCCACGAGCGCCTCGGCACGCTCGCGATCCACGCGCTCGGTCCGGCGGAACAGCGCGGGCGCGCCCTCGGCGCGGGCGACCTCCAGGAGCGCGAGCGCCTCGCCCACCAGCGACGCCGCCCGGCCGGCGTCGCGCGCGCCGAAGCGCACGAGCTGGCAGCGGGAGACGATCGTGGCCGGCAGCGCCCGCACGCCGGGCAGCACGAGGATCACCACGACGCCGGCCGGCGGCTCCTCCAGGAACTTCAGGAATGCCTGGGGCGCGTCGTCGGTCATGCGATCGGCGTCGTCGATGATCAGCACGCGCCGGCCGCCGAGGACCGGCCGCAGCGAGGCTTCGCGCTCGAGGGCGCGGATGGCGTCGATGCGAATGAGCGGCGTGCCCTTCGGGTTCTTCTCGGGCGGGGTCGGAGCGAGGACGTGCACGTCGGGATGCTGCCCGGCGGCCGCCAG
>DASSLH010000498.1:0-9462 GCA_035689625.1 Candidatus Methylomirabilota bacterium
AGCGTGATCGTGCGGTCGCTGACGTTCTTGATGACGAGCGTGAACTCGTAGGTTTCGACGGCCTGGCCGCTGATGCTGCGCTTGCCCGGCCCCATGTCTACCGTGTGCCAGGCGATCGGCCCGCTCGTGCCCTCGGTGACGACGACGCCCGCACAGCCAGCGCAGGCCACCACCAGCCACCCCATCGCGAGAAGGCGCCGCATGAGCGACCTCCATGGACTGCCTGCCGGTCAGGTGAGGCGATACAGCTCCGCGACGTTGTCGTGCAGGATCAGCCGCCGCTCGGCGTCGGTCAAATGGGCGGCGTGCTTGGCCAGCAGCGCCTGCGAGTTGGGCCAGGTGCTGTCGCTGTGGGGGAAGTCATTGGCCCACAGCAGCCGCCGGATGTTGCAGTGGTCCTTGACCTTGAACGCGCTCCAGTCGTCCTGGAACGTCGTGTAGACGTGCTCCCGGAAGTATTCGCTCGGCTTCTTCGCCAGCGTCCCCGACGTCAGCCAGTAGCGGTGGCGGTCGTAGGCGTGGTCCATGCGGTACATGAAGTGCGGCACCCAGCCGGCGTCGGCCTCGACGCACACGAGCCGCAGCTTCGGGTGGCGCTCGAAGACGCCGCCGAAGACGAACGTGCCGATGATGTCCTGGCAGCCGCGGATGATGCTCATGAACGAGTTCAGCTTCGGCCCGCGCGTCTTCGCCTGGTCGGTGCTGCTGGTCAGGATGTGGAAGCTCAGCGGGAATCCGAGGTCCGCCGCCGCCGCGTAGAACGGGTCGTAGACCGGATCGTCGTAGTCGGCGACGGCCGGGTTGCCGGGCATCATCACGCCGCGCAGGCCCAGCCGCTTGATCTGCCGCAGGTCGGCGATGCCGGCCTCCACCGAGCGCATCGCCGTCTGGCCGATGCCGAGCAGCCGGTCGGGATGGGCCGCGCAGTACTCGGCGATCCACAGGTTGTAGGCGTCGAAGCAGGCCTGCTTGTACTCGAAGTCGGGATGGTTGCACAGCATCATGCCGACGGTCGGATAGAGGACCTCGGCGCTCACGCCGTCGCGGTCCTGGTCGGCCAGCCGCGCCTGGGGGTCCCAGCCGCCGCGATGCATGTCCTCGAAGCGCGCGTTGAACATCGCCAGCTCCTCGGCCTCCTTGCCGGCGGCGGCGATGAGCCCCATCGGGATGGGCCTGGCGAGGCCCTCGATGACGAACAGATCGCCGCGGACGGCGTCGCGCACCACGCGCGGCGCCCGGTCGCGGAAGCGCCGGTCGATGCGCTCGACGTAGGTGCCGGGCGCCTCGGTGACGTGCGAGTCGGCCGAGATGATCGCGGTCGTCATGGGCGCCTCAGCAATGCGTGCACGGCGGGAACTCGCGCGAGTACACGGGCTGCTTGAGGAACTCCTCGGGGTTGTACTTCCAGAACTGGCTCACGTGCGGGTAGGTATAGATGACCGTGTTTTGCAGCTTGCCGTTCACGCGCTCGACCTTCCGGATGTAGATGTTCTGGGTGGGGTTGCCGTAGGCGTCCATCTCGATCGGACCCCGCGGCGCGTCGGTGATCTTCACCTGGCGCAGGGCGGCCATCAGCGCGGCGCGGTCCTCCACCTTGCCGCCGATGGCCTTGACGGCCTCGGCCAGCACCCGGGCGCCCGTGTAGCAGTTCTCGCCGTAGAAGCCCGGCGTGCGCCCGTAGGCCTTCTCGTAGGCGGCGCGGAACTTCTGGTTGGCCGGCGTCTCCAGCGCCGCCGAGTAGTGGTGCGCGCTGATCACGCCGAGCGACTCGTCGCCCAGCTGCGGCAGCACGTGCTCGTCGGTGTAGGTGCCGTTGGCGATGAGCGCGACCTTGCCCTTGAGCGGGCTCTCGGCCCACTGCTTGGCGAACAGCACCGTCCACCGTCCCAGCCCGTTGACGAACACCGCGTCGGCGTCCCTCTTGATCTGGCCGATGTAGGGCCCGTAGTCCTGCACGTTCAGCGGCACCCACAGCTTCTGGATGACCTGGCCGCCGTTGTCCTCGAACGACTTGTGGAAGCCGCCCACGGTCTCCCAGCCGAACGCGTAGTCCAGCCCGATCATCGCGATCTTCTTGTAGCCGAGGGTCCTGGCCGCGTACTCGCCGAACGGGTGCATGTTGCCGCCGGCCGAGAAGCCCGTGCGCACGAGCCACCGGGGCCGCTTGCGCTGGGTGAGGTCGTCGGCGGAGTTGATCGGGTACAGCGTCGGGATGCCCTGCTGCTCGACGTAGGGCACCAGCGCGTAGGCGACGTTGGAGAGGATGACGCCCATCAGCACGTGGACCTTGTCGCTCTCCACGAGCTTGCGGGCCTTGGTCAGGGCGACGGCCGGCTGGCCCTCGTTGTCCTCCAGCGTGACCTCGACCTTGCGGCCGGCCATCTGCCAGCCCGTCTCCTGCCAGTAGAGCTCGCAGCCCGAGTACATGTCCTTGCCGGCCGCGGCGATGGCGCCCGACAGCGGCGAGACGAAGCCGATCTTGATCGGGCCCTGCGCCGCCGTCGGGCCGGCGACGGCGAGCGTGACGGCCACCACGGCCACGAGCACCCCTCGAAGCATCCGCATGCGCTGCCTCCCCGAATCGCGCTACTCTCTTGGGCCGTGATCCTAACAGCAAACGGACAGGCGTTCGATATCGAGCAGGCCGGCGCGGGCCGCGATCTCGTGCTCTTTCACTCGCTGCTGACGGACCGCAGCGTCTTCGACGGCGTGGTCCCCGCCCTGGCCGCCCGGCACCGCGTCACGCTGGTCAACCTGCCCGGCTTCGGCGAGTCCTCGCCGGCCGGGCCCGGCATCGAGGACTACGCCGACCGCATGGCCCTGCTGTTCGCCGCCCTGCGCCTGCCGCCGGCGACCGACCTCGTCGCCATGTCGTTCGGCGGCTTCGTCGGCCTGGCGCTGGCCGCGCGTCACCGGGAGCTCGTCGAGCGCCTCGTGCTCGTGGACACCGCCGCCGCCTTCCCCGAGCACGCGAAGCTGCCGCTGCGCAGGATGGCCGAACGAGCGCTGCACGAGGGCATGAAGGCCGTGGTGGACACCGCGCTGCACCGCATGTTCACCGATGCCTTCATCGCCGCGCATCCCGAGGTCGTGAGCCAGCGCTCGCAGGTCCTGCTGCGGGCGCGGCCCGACGCCTTCGCGACCGCCTGCCGCGCGCTCGCCGATCTCGACCTGCGCCCCGCCCTGCCCGGGATCCGCCATCGCGCGCTCGTCATCGTCGGCGCCCTCGACACGACGACGCCGCCGGCCCTGGCCAACGAGCTGGCCGCCGGCCTGGAGGGCGCCGGCTACGTCGAGATCGCGGACTGCGCCCACTGCCCGCCGCTGGAGCGGCCGGAGATCTTCGTCAGGACCGTCCTGCGCTTCCTCGACGACTCGCCGACGTGCTGAGCCGCGCCGTGGCCAGCCCGGCCCGGCCCGGCGGCAATGTGACCGGCATGGCCTCAGGGTCGTCGCTCGTTCCGCACCCGCGTATGAACGCCATGACAAAGGGAGACGGCGCAAACCATTCGCCGTGGAGCCGAAACCGCCGAAGTTGCGCGTGGCATTCGGCTTCATGGTCTCCTCTCAAAATCGCCACGACATTGAGGGGCAGGGGCGACATCGTCATCAGAGATCGGAATCGCGCGTCGAAATTGCGAGTTGACCCGATCTTGATCGGGCCATCCATGCCAGCCCGGATGAAGTACGTATAAATGGCATCATCCGAAGCGTCGTTGGGGGCGGCCTCCAGGATTGCCGCCCGGATTACCGAAAAGAGGTTCTCTGAACCCTGCGCTCGCAAGATCTGAAGAGCGACGGCCGTGGCGCGCGCGTTGTTGAGCACGGTGGCGAGCATGGCAGCGCCGCGCTCGGTGAACGCCCAGGGAGGTCGCCCGTACCATGATTCATCGCTCGCCAGCGCCAGCGCTCGAATACTTTCCGCCTCGACGGCCGAGAGCCGAAACGCAAGATCACCGGGGAAACGCGCCCGGTTACGACGGACCTGTTGATTGAGATGGCGTGTCTCGACTCCGTACGCCGCGGCAAGGTCCCGGTCCAGGATCACTAGGTGACCACGGAGCCGGAACATGCGCGTCAGCGACGCGTCGCCCTCGTCGTTCCGCCGCCGGCGCCCAGTCATGCCGACATTGCCTCGTCGCGGCCGAGATTACGAGGAAGCGCCGATGGCGAGAATGCCGACATTTCGATACACTGCAGCCCGCCGCACCGAGATCCCGGGAGAGGAGCGCCATGGAGATCGATCGCCCGCTGCCCAATCCAATGACGCCGGAGGCCAAGCCGTTCTGGGACGGCCTGCGCGAGCAGAAGCTGATGCTGCCCAAGTGCAACGCGTGCGGCCACGTCTTCTGGTACCCACGCGTCGCCTGCCCGAAGTGCCACGCGCGCGAGGTCGGCTGGGTGCAGTCCCGGGGCCGCGGCACGCTGCACTCGTTCGAGGTCGGCTACCAGGCGTTCAACAAGGCGTTCAAGGTGCCGGCGCCGTACGTGCTGGCGCTGATCGAGCTGGCCGAGGGGCCGCGCATGCTGTCCAACCTGATCAACGTCGAGGCCGATCCGGCCAGGCTCAGGTGCGACATGCCGGTGGAGGTCGTGTTCCAGAAGCTGACCGACGAGGTCACGCTGCCGCTGTTCCAGCCGGCGGGACGGTGAGCGCCATGGCCAACCTGCGCGAGCTCTCGAACGCCGCCTGCATCGTCGGCGCCGACGAGTCCGACGAGCTGGGCACGCTGCCGCACAAGAGCCAGCTGACCCTGCACGTCGAGGCCGTCACCAATGCCGTGCGCGACGCCGGGCTGAAGGTCTCCGACGTGGACGGCATCTTCACCGCCGGCCAGCACTCCCCGGCGACGATCGGCGAGGCGCTCGGCGTCACGCCGCGCTACCTGGACGGCACCACGGTCGGCGGCTGCTCGTTCATCATCATGGTCGGCCACGCCGTGGCCGCCCTGCATCACGGGCTCTGCGACGTCGCCGTCATCTCGCACGGCGAGTCGGGCCGCTCGCAGGTCGGCGTCAGCCCCCGGCGCGACACCGCCATCCCCGGCCAGTACGAGGCGCCGTTCGGCTTCGGCCCCGCCCCGACGATGTTCGGCCTCATCACCACCCGCCACATGCACCGCTACGGCACCACGCTCGAGCAGTGGGCCCAGGTCGCCGTCTCCACGCGCAAGTGGGCGGCGCTGAATCCGAAGGCGCTGCGCCGCGACCCGCTGACCGTGCAGGACGTGCTCAAGGCGCGGCCGGTCGTGTGGCCGTTCACCGTGCTCAACATCTGCCTGGTGACCGACGCCGGCGGCGCCGTCGTCCTCACCCGCGCCGACCGCGCGAAGGACTGCGCCAAGAAGCCGGTGTACGTGCGCGGCATGGGCGAGGGCACCGAGCACGTGAGCCTCACCCAGATGAAGGACCTGACGTTCAGCGAGGCCACGCGCATCTCGGGCGAGAAGGCCTTCCGCATGGCCGGCGTGGGCCCCGGCGACTTCCAGCACATCATGCTCTACGACGCGTTCACCTCGGGGCCGCCGATCATGCTCGAGTCGCTCGGCGTCGCCAAGCGCGGCGAGGGCGTGCACTGCTTCGAGGAGGGGCGCTCCACGCCGGGCGGCTCGCTGCCGATCAACACCAACGGCGGCGGCCTCTCCTACACCCACACCGGGATGTACGGCATCTTCCCGCTCATCGAGGCCACGCGCCAGCTGCGCGGCGAGTGCGGGCCGCGCCAGGTGCCGAACCTCCGCACCTCGCTCGTGAACGGCATGGGCGGCATGCTCTCGGCCGCCGGCACGGTCGTGCTCTCGAACGAGCGCTAGTCAGGACTTCACCAGCAGCAGCGCGCACGGCGCCCGCGCCAGGATGTCGGCGGCGGTCTCGCCCAGGAACAGCGTGTCGCCGGGCCGCGCGTTGACGCCGAGGACCAGCAGGTTGTGGCGGCCGGCCGCGACCTCGCGCAGGATCGCCTGCTCGTGCACGCGGTGCGTGCGCACGACCGAGCGGAACGGCACCCGCTCGCGCCGGGCCAGCGCCTCGATGTCGCGCACGACGGCGCGCGCGGTGTCGGGCACGTCGTCAAACCGGATGGAGGCCATCTCGGGGCTCGGGCGCGACACGTGCAGCACGGTCAGCGACGTGCGCGCGCCCTGGGCGATCGCGACGGCGACCTCGGCGGCGCGTCGCGAGTAGTCGGTGCCGCTGACGGCGACCATGATGCGCAGCGGCTCGGGTGTCGTGCCGACGGCGATCGCCACGGCGCCCTCGAATTCCCTCGCGACGCGCTCGACGACGGCACTGCAGCCGGCCTCCCGACGCTCGCCCGGCGCCGGCCGCTCCATGCCGAGGAAGATGATGTCGTAGCCCTTGGCCGCCTCGGCCAGCACCGCGTCGGCCGGCTCGGCGCCGGCAGGCGAGGCGACGATGACCTCCGGGACCTCGGCCTTCGCCTCCGGCGCCCCCGCCGCCTCGTGGGCGCCGCGCTCGGCCGAGGCCTTCACCGCCTGCAGCGCGCGCTCGGCCGCGGGCGGCTGCTTGACGCCGCGCTCGGCGTCCAGCGGCAGGACGGTCGTCGAGATCTGCCGCGCGCCGGCGAGCAGGCCGGCCAGCCGCAGCGCCAGGTCGCCGGAGCACTGCTCGGTGACGGCGAGGATGCGCTCGACGTGCGGCACGAACTGGCTCTTCTCGGCCGCCTCGCGCTCGAGCCGCTCCCGCTCGTCGTCGCGCGGCGGGATGCCGCCCAGCGCCCACTTGAGCAGCGGCGGTGTCGCGATCGTCGTCGTGATCGCCACGATGACGATCAGCGTGAAGATCGGCTGGCTCAGCAGCCCGATCGTGAGGCCAATCGTCGCCACGACGACCTCCGTCGAGCCGCGCGCGTTCATGCCCAGCGCGAGCGCCACCGCCTCGCGACCGCGCAAGCCGCCCAGCCGGCCGCCGAGGAAGCCGCCCAGCAGCTTGCCGGCGCAGGCGACGCCGACGAAGGCGCCGGCCAGCGCCAGCAGCCGTGTGTCGCCCAGGATCCGCAGGTCGATGGACCGGCCGGCGAGCGTGAAGAAGACCGGCGCGAACAGCGCGACGATCGGGCCGCGCAGCTGCTCCTCCAGCCGGCGCGACAGCAGCGGCGACTGGCCGACGAGGATCCCCGCCACGAACGCCCCCAGCGAGGTGTGGATGCCGATGCCCTCGGTGAGCAGCGCCATGCCGCACATGAAGAGCAGGATCAGCGTCGTGACCGCGAAGTCGCTCTGCGTGTTGTCGTTCGTCCAGCGGATCGCGCGCCCGACCAGGCGGCGGCCGAGCGTGAAGCTGACGACCAGGAAGGCCAGCGTGCCGGCGATCGTGACGCCGGCCGCGCGCGGGTCGAAGGCGCCGCGCGAGGCCGCCCCGGCGATCGCGCCCACCGTGATCCAGCCGACGGTGTCGTCCACGACCGCCGTCGCCAGGATCAGCTGGCCGAGGTTGCGGCGCTGGAAGCCGGAGTCCAGGATGATCATCGCCACGATCTTCACCGACGACACCGCCAGGCACGTGGCCACGAACAACGCGGTCAGCGTGCGCTGCTGCGGGTTGGGCAGCACGGCGTCCGGCAGCATCTGGGCGACGAAGAAGCCGGAGACGAACGGGATCACCATGCCGCACGCCGAGGAGAAGAACGCCGTGCGCCGGATGCGCTGCAGCAGCCGCAGGTCCGTCTCCATGCCGCTCAGCAGCAGCAGCAGGAGCACGCCGAACTGCGCGATGCCGTCCACCATCGCCTTCTGCGTGACAGTGGTCGGGACGACGGCCGTGTAGGCCGCGGGCGCGAGCGCGCCGAGGATGGACGGCCCCAGGAGAATGCCGGCCACCAGCTGGCCCATGACGGGCGGCTGACCGACGCGCTGCGCGGCCTCGCCGAGCAGCCGCCCGGCCAGCAGCAGCACCGCGATCTGGAGGACGAAGAGCGCGACGGCGTGCTCCGGCGAGTTCACCCGAAGAGCGCTGGAGCAAGACGCGCGCCAGCGAGCGGGCGCGGTGGATTAACGTCCCATGGCGAGAGGCCCGTCCCGAGGTTTATGCTGTGGCCATGGACCGCGTACTGGCCTTCCTGCTGTGCCTGGCGCTGCCGACGTGCCTGCTCCCGGCGTCCGCGAGGGCGCAGGCCTGGCCACCGCCGCCGCGGACCGTGCCGAGCATCGGCCAGAAGACGCCCGACCCGACGACCGCGTTCCCGAGCGCGATTCCGAGCATCGGCCCCAGGTCGCCGGACCCGATGACCGTGTACCCGGGCGCGATCCCGAGCATCGGTCCGAAGGCACCGGACCCGACGACAGGGCTTCCGGGCGCGATCCCCAGCATCGGCCCGAAAGCTCCGGACCCGACGACGGCGTTTCCGGGCGCGATCCCGAGCATCGGCACGAAGACCCCGGATCCGATGACCGTGTTTCCGAACGCGGTGCCGAGCATCGGGCCGGGCACGCCGGACCCGACCACCGCGCCGTCGCTCGGCCCGTCGCCCTAGGGTAACGGGCGGCGCTCGCGGGCGAGCCGCACCGTCAGACGAGGGCGGCGACGGCCTCGGCGGCGTCGGTGGTGGACGCCTTGCCGCCGAGGTCGCGCGTGACCGTCTTGCCCTCCTCGACGACCTTCTCGATCGCGCCGACGATGGCCCGGGCGGCGTCGGCGTGGCCCAGGTGCTCGACCATCATCGCGCCCGTCCAGATCTGGGCGATCGGGTTCGCGACGTTCTTGCCGGCGATGTCCGGCGCCGAGCCGTGCACCGGCTCGAACATGGACGGGTACTCTTTCTCGGGGTTGATGTTGCCGCCGGGCGCGATGCCGATGGAGCCGGCGATGGCCGGGCCGAGGTCGGAGAGGATGTCGCCGAAGAGATTGGAGCCGACGACGACGTCGAACCAGTCGGGATGCTGCACGAAGTGCGCGGTCAGGATGTCGATGTGGAACTGCGCGGTCTTCACGTCGGGGTACTGCGCGCTCATCGCCGCGAAGCGCTCGTCCCAGTACGGCATGCTGTGGATGATGCCGTTGGACTTGGTCGCCGAGGTCACGTGCTTGCGGCGCCGGCGCGCCTGCTCGAAGGCGAAGCGCATCACGCGGTCGCAGCCCTTGCGCGTGAAGATCGCCTGCTGCACGGCCATCTCCTCGGGCGCGCCCTTGTAGAGCCGGCCGCCGATCTCCGAGTACTCGCCCTCGTTGTTCTCGCGCACGATGAGCATGTCGATGTCGGCGGGCCCGCGGTTGGCCAGCGGCGAGCGCACGCCCTTGAGCAGCCGCACCGGGCGCAGGTTGATGTACTGGTGGAAGCCGCGGCGGATCGGGATCAGCAGCCCCCAGAGAGAAACATGATCCGGAACACCAGGAAAGCCCACCGCTCCCAGGAAGATCGACTCGAATTGCCGGAGTTGATCCAGGCCGTCGTCCGGCATCATCCGGCCGGTCTTGGTAAACCGCTCGCAGGACCAGTCGAACGTC
>DASSLH010000499.1:0-3315 GCA_035689625.1 Candidatus Methylomirabilota bacterium
AATCCCAGCCATGAACATAGCGGAACTGTTCATCAAGCGCCCGGTGATGACCACGCTGGTCATGGGCGCCATTCTCCTGTTCGGCATCATGGGATACCGGCTGCTGCCGGTCAGCGACCTGCCCAACGTGGACTTCCCGACGATCCAGGTCCAGGCCGCGCTGCCGGGCGCCAGCCCGGAGACGATGGCCTCGGCGGTGGCCACCCCGCTGGAGAAGCAGTTCCTCACCATCGCCGGCGTCGACTCGATGACGTCCACCAGCGCGCTGGGGCTGACGCAGATCACCGTCCAGTTCTCGCTGGAGCGCTCGATCGACGCCGCCGCCCAGGACGTGCAGGCCGCGCTCACGCGGGCGGCGCCGCTGCTGCCGCCCGGCATGCCGACGCCGCCGACGTTCCAGAAGGTGAACCCGGCCGACCAGCCGGTCCTCTATCTCTCGCTCAGCTCGCCCACCCTGCCGCTCTACCAGGTGGACGACTACGCGCAGACGTTCCTGGCCCAGCGCATCTCCACGATCAACGGCGTGGCGCAGGTGCAGGTGTTCGGCTCGCAGAAGTACGCGGTGCGCGTGCAGGTCGATCCGCGCGCGCTGGCCACCCGCGGCATCGGCATCGACGAGGTCGAGCAGGCGGTGGCCGCCGCCAACGTGAACCTGCCGACCGGCACGCTCTCCGGCCAGCACCAGGCCGTCACGCTGCAGGCGACCGGTCAGCTGCAGGACGCCGACGCCTATCGCCCGGTGATCGTGGCCTACCGCAACGGCTCGCCGGTGCGGCTGGAGGAGCTGGGCCGGATCATCAACAGCGTGCAGACCGACAAGGTGGCCTCGTGGTACCGCGACGAGCGCGCGGTGATCCTGGCCATTCAGCGGCAGCCCGGCACCAACACCGTGGAGATCGTGGACAACATCCGGTCGCTGCTGCCGACCTTCCGCACGGCGCTGCCGGCCTCGCTGAACCTCGTCACCCTCTACGACCGGTCGGTGGCCATCCGCGAGTCGGTCCACGACGTCGAGATGACCCTGCTGCTGGCCATCGCGCTGGTCGTGCTCGTCATCTTCCTGTTCCTGCGCAACCTCTCGGCGACGCTGATCCCCAGCCTGGCGGTGCCGCTGTCCATCGTGGGGACGTTCGCCGCCATGTACGCGCTCGGCTACACGCTGGACATCATCTCGCTGATGGCGCTCACGCTGTGCGTGGGCTTCGTGGTGGACGACGCCGTCGTCATGCTCGAGAACATCGTGCGCCACATGGAAGCAGGCATGCCGCGCATGGAGGCGGCGCTGACCGGCGCCCGCGAGATCGGCTTCACGATCATGTCCATGACGCTGTCGCTGGCCGCCGTGTTCATCCCCGTGCTGTTCATGGGCGGCGTGGTCGGCCGCCTGCTGCACGAGTTCGCGGTGACGATCGGCGTGGCGGTGCTGGTGTCCGGCTTCGTGTCGCTGACGCTCACGCCGATGGCCTGCAGCCGCTTCCTGCGGCCGCCCGGCGCGAGCCACGGCCGGCTCTACGCGATGTCCGAGCGGGTCTTCGATCGCATGCTGGCCATCTACGACCACTCGCTGCGGTGGACGCTGCGCCACCGCGTGACCACCATGCTCACGCTGCTGGGCACGGTGGTGGTGACGTTCGTGCTGTTCGCCACCATCCCCAAGGGCTTCATCCCCAACGAGGACACCGGCCAGTTCTTCGGCTTCACCGAGGCCGCCCAGGACGTGTCGTTCGAGGCGATGAAGGAGCATCAGCTGATGGTGGCCAAGGTGCTGCTGGACGATCCCTACGTGGACTCGTTCATGTCCTCCATCGGCGCCAGCCCGATCAATCCGAACCCCAACACGGGGCGGGTGTTCGTGCGGCTCAAGCCGCGCGACCAGCGGCCCGACGTCGAGCGCGTGATCGCCGAGATCCGGCCCAAGCTGGCCCGGGTGCCGGGCATCAACGTCTATCTCCAGAACCTGCCGACGATCCGCGTCGGCGGCAACCTGACCAAGGCGGTCTACCAGTACACGCTGCAGGACACGGACCTCAACGAGCTGTACCAGTGGGCGCCCGTCCTGTTCTCGAAGATCCGCGACCTGCCCGGCATCATCGACGCCAACACCGACCTGCAGCTGTCCACGCCCCAGCTCACGGTGCAGATCGACCGCGACCGCGCCTCCGCGCTCGGGGTGACGCCGGCCCAGATCGAGAACGCCCTCTACAGCGCCTACGGCTCCAAGCAGGTCTCGACCATCTACACGCCGTCCAACCAGTACTGGGTGATCCTGGAGCTGGAGCCGCAGTACCAGAAGGACCCGACCGCGCTGTCCATGCTCTACGTGCATTCGTCGAGCGGCAAGCTGGTGCCGATCGACGCGGTCGCCCGGCTCGCGCCGACGGTGGGGCCGCTGACGATCACCCACCTGGGCCAGCTGCCCTCGGTGACGATCTCGTTCAACCTCAAGCCGGGCGTCGCGCTGAGCGATGCCGTCGCCCAGGTCGAGCGGCTGGTGCGCGAGCTGCGGGTGCCGGCCACGCTGAACCTGTCGTTCCAGGGCACCGCGCAGGCCTTCCAGTCCTCCCTCAAGGGGCAGGGGCTGCTGCTGATCGTGACCGTCATCATCATCTACATCGTGCTGGGCATCCTCTACGAGAGCTTCGTGCACCCGCTGACGATCCTGTCGGGCCTGCTGCCGGCCACCGCCGGCGCGCTGCTCACGCTGGTGCTGTTCCGCACCGAGCTGAACGTGTACGGCTTCGTCGGGATCATCATGCTCATCGGCATCGTGAAGAAGAACGCGATCATGATGATCGACTTCGCGCTGGAGGCCGAGCGCGGCGGCGTGCCGCCCGCCGAGGCCATCTACCGCGGCTGCCTGCTGCGCTTCCGGCCGATCATGATGACGACGATGGCCGCGCTGCTCGGCACGCTGCCGATCGCGCTCGGCATCGGCGCCGGCGCCGACGCGCGGCGCTCGCTGGGCCTGGCGGTCGTCGGCGGTCTCGTCGTCTCCCAGCTGCTGACCCTCTACATCACGCCGGTCCTCTACATCTACATGGACCGGCTGCGCGACACGCTGCCGCGCCTGTGGTCGGCCCGCGCGGTGCCCGCCCGCAGCGTCGGCGCCGCCGCCCACCGCGACGAGGAGTGACCGGCAAGCCGGCGGTGAGCCTGGTGGCCGTCGCCGGCCGGCGGCGCGCCACGCTCGACCTGGCGCGGCGGCTCGAGGAGGAGGGCTTCGGGGGCATCTACTGCCCGAGCCCCGGCGACGGGCTCTCGCTCTGCCAGTCGCTGGCCCTCGTCACGCGCGCGATTCCGCTGGGCACCAGCATC
>DASSLH010000500.1:0-7873 GCA_035689625.1 Candidatus Methylomirabilota bacterium
GGCGGCGAGGACGAGGGGCGGTGGCGAGCCGGCCAGGCCCTGCGGTGGGCCGCGCCGCTGTCGCGCCAGCGGGGACGTCATCCCACCGAGGCCAGGGCGAGCTTGCCGCGCCAGCGGACGAGCAGGGCGTTGCGCAGGCCGCGGTGCTCGGGGGCGCGCAGGTCCGGGTCGGCGGCGACGATCGCCATCGCGTCGCGGCGGGCGTCCTCGAGCAGGGCGGCGTCGCGGAGCAGGTCGGCGACGCGGAACTCCGGCAGGCCGGACTGGCGCGTGCCGAAGAACTCGCCGGGCCCGCGCAGCTGCAGATCCACCTCGGCGATCTTGAAGCCGTCGTTCGTCTCCGTCATCGCCTCCACGCGGCGCCGGGCGTCCTCGCCGAGCTGGCCGGCGGTCAGCAGGATGCAGTACGACTTCCACGGGCCGCGTCCGACGCGGCCGCGCAGCTGGTGCAGCTGCGAGAGCCCGAAGCGCTCGGCGTGCTCGATCAGCATCACCGAGGCGTTGGGGACGTCGATGCCGACCTCGATGACCGTCGTCGAGACGAGGACGTGGATCTCGCCGGCCTTGAACCGCCGCATGATCTCGTCCTTGGCCTCGAACGGCAGCCGGCCGTGCAGGAGCCCGACGACGAGATCGGGGAAGACCTCCTGCTGCAGCCGGCGCGCCATGTCGGTGGCAGCCTTGAGGTCGATCGCCTCCGACTCCTCGATGAGGGGGTACACGACGTAGATCTGGCGGCCCTCGGCGACCTGATCGCGCAGGAACGTGTAGATCTGCGCGCGCTTGCCCTCGCCGCGCGCCTCCGTGCGCACGGGCTTGCGTCCGGGCGGCAGCTCGTCCAGCACGCTGACGTCGAGGTCGCCATAGAGCGTGAGCGCCAGCGTGCGCGGGATCGGCGTGGCCGTCATCACCAGCACGTCGGGATGCTCGCCCTTGGCCTTCAGCCGCGCGCGCTGGGCGACGCCGAAGCGGTGCTGCTCGTCCACCACCACGAGGCCCAGCCGGCGGAACTCGACCGCCTCCTGCACGAGCGCGTGCGTGCCGACGACGCAGCCGATCTCGCCGGCGGCCACCGCCGCCCGCCGGGCGGTCCGCTCGCGGCCCTTGAGCGCGGAGGTCAGCAGCGTGACCGGCAGGCCGAGCGGCTCCAGCAGCCCCGAGAACGTCATGAAGTGCTGCTCGGCGAGGATCTCGGTCGGCGCCATCACCGCCGCCTGGTGGCCAGCCTCGATGGCCGTCAGCACCGCCAGCGCGGCGACGATCGTCTTGCCGGAGCCCACGTCGCCCTGCAGCAGGCGGTGCATGGGGAACGGCGCGGCCATGTCGTGGCGGAGCTCATCCCAGACGCGCTCCTGGGCCGCGGTGAGCGTCCACGGCAGGCTCTGCCGCAGCCGCGCGACGAGGGCGCCCGGCGGGTTCATCGCGATGCCGCGCGCCCGCGTCGTGCGCGCGCGCAGGATCGCCAGCCCCAGCTGCAACAGCAGGAAGTCCTCGTAGGCCAGGCGGCGGTGGGCCTGCCGCGCCTGCGCCTCGCTCGGCGGAAAGTGCGCGCCGGCCAGCGCTTCCGGCAGCGGGAGCAGCTCGCGCCGGCGCCGCAGCGCCTCGGGCAGCGTCTCGGCCACGTCGTGGGCGAAGCCCTCGACGAGACGCCACATGAGCGAGCGGAGCGCGCGCTGCGGCAGCCCCTCGGTGGACGAGTAGACGGGCACGAGGGCGCCGGCGTGGATGGGCTCGTCGTCGTCGGACTCGACGATCTCCCAGTCCTGCACCTGGAGCGTGACCTTGTCCTTGAAGCGGGCGCCCTTGCCGTGCAGCACCAGCTTCTGGCCGAGCTGCAGCACGCGCGTGAGCCAGCCGCGGCCGAAGAGCGTGGCGGTGCCGTAGCCGCTGGCGTCGCGCAGCAGCAGCACCAGCGGCACACGCGACCGGCCCGGCGGCGGTGGGCTGATGCCGGCGATCGTCCCCGAGCACGTCACCACCTGGCCGACCTGGATCGCGCGCAGGGGCGTCAGGCGCGTGCGGTCCTCGTGGCGGATGGGCAGGAAGAACAGCGCGTCCTCGACGGTGCGCAGGCCCTTCTTGTCGAGCAGCGTGCCGCGCTGGGGGCCGACGCCCTTGAGATACTGCAGCGGCGTCGCCAGGCCGGCGGGCGGGGCGGCGCCGGTTTGCCTCGCCGAGGTCATTGTGCTATACAGGCGTCCTGTCCCGGTCGTCCGCAATCCGAAGATCCAAGGAGTCGCGATGGCGCAGCGCTGTGATGTCTGCGGGAAGGGCCCCTCGGTGGGCAACACGGTCAGTCACGCGCACAAGCTCACGCGACGGCGCTGGCTGCCGAACCTCGTCTCGATGCGGGCGCTGGTGCACGGCAAGACCGCGCGCGTGCGCGTGTGCACCCGCTGCCTGAAGGCGGGCAAGGTCACGAAGGTCATTTAAGCACAGAAGCACAAACGGGAGGGGGCAGCGCCCCCTCCCGATTGGTGACTGGTGGGAGGCCGCCACCCCCCACCGGTGACTGCAACGTCCTTACTTCTTCTTCTTCTTGGCCGCCTTCTTCTTCTTCGCCATCGAGATCTCACCTCCTCCATGCTGCCAGGGTGACCACGTCTTCGGCGTCGTTACTTCTTCTTCTTCTTGGCCGCCTTCTTCTTCTTCGCCATCGAGTCCGTCACCTCCTTTCCTGAAATCGTCTAGTACCCCATCGCCTCGCGACGCAGGTGCTCGGCATGCTCGGCCCCGCGCCGCTCGTAGTGCACGAGATCGGCATAGAGCTGCGGGAGGCTCACGACCTTGAGGCCGGCCTTGTCCAGCAGACCGTGGAAGACGCCCGGGTCGTACGGCGAGAGCAGGTGCACGGCGCCCTCGGCCTCGCCGGCCGGATGCAGGCCGAGCGCGGCGGCGAGCGGCGCGGTGTCGCCCTCGAGATAGCAGTGCACGCCCTGCAGCCGCGCGGGCGGGGCCACCAGCGAGAGCCCCGCGCTCAGCGTGAACGCGTAGCGGCGGCCCTCGGCGACGCACGCGCGGGCCAGGTCGGCCATCAGCCGGCGCGTCACGCGATCCGGCACGAAGTACGAGGCGATCTCGTTGCGGCGGTACGTGTAGGACTCGCACCAGGTCTCGAGCAGATCGGCCGGCTTGCCGAGATGGATGCGCTGGGCGTCGTCGCGCGTCAGCCAGCGCAGGTCCTCCAGGCGCTTGACGACGTTGTGCGAGTGGCCGAGGCTGACCGCCGCCGCCTTGGCCAGCTCCTCCAGGCGCCACGACCGCCCCGGCTCGGCCAGCAGCACGCGCACGACCCGCGTGGCGCGCGGCGCGAACAGCGAGCGCAGCGGCCGCGTGGACGGCCGCACGTTGCGCTTGCCCTCCTTCTCGATCAGCACGGACTCGAACGCCAGGTAGCAGTTGCCGGACAGGTCGAGGTAGCCGAGGTTGTTGTCCTTCAGGATCCGGGCGCTCTGGGGGCTGATGTAGACGGAGGCCGCCACCGGGTAGGCCGCCGGCAGCGCCCGGCGGATCTCCGACAGCTTCGTCACGGCCCCCCGAATCTGACGCGGCTGGCCGAGCGAGGCCACGTCGATCACGACAGTCTGCTCATGCTCACCGAGCCGAAATTTCACCAGTAAATCGGCGGCTTGATTGCCGACGGTGGCGTCGGGGGTCTCCTCCCAGCCGCGCGCTCGTGGAAACAGTTCGCGCAGACGCTGGGCCACTTGCCGCCGAATCTCCGCAGACTTGAGCATGTTTCGCTTGCCCCGCTTCTTTCAGCATCCGCTGAAACAGTAAGATCCACTGAAAGCCCTTGTCAAGCCAAAACTTACGGGATGGCGACCAGAACACTCCGGGCAGAAGGACATGACAGGTGGTAGCAGTGGCAGGCTGCGGCCACCCCGGGCGGGAGAGTGGGCGCGCTCGGCCGCTCGGGGCGGCCGGCGCGCCCTCAGCGGCTAGCCGAGTCGCGCGTAGCGCTCGAGATGGTGATCGGCGTCGCCGAACGCCTGGGCGATGGACGTCAGGCGGCGGAAGGTGTGGCTGATCTTCAGCTCCTCCGTCATGCCCATGCCGCCGTGCAGCTGCACCGCCTCCTGGCTGACGTGGCGGCAGGCGTCCGCGATCTTGATCTTCGCGGCCGAGACCGCGCGCCGGCGCTCGTCGGCGTCTGTCGAGTCCACCTTCACGCAGGCCAGGCAGGCGATCGAGCGCGCCTGCTCGTAGCTGATGAGGATGTCCACCATGCGGTGCTGCAGCGCCTGGAAGCTGCCGATCGGCACCCCGAACTGCCGGCGCGTCTTGAGGTACTCGAGCGTGGCGTCGTGGGCGTACTTGATGGCGCCGACGGCCTCCGCGCAGAGCAGCGCGGTCGCGTAGTCCACGACCTCCTCGGCGAGCGCGAGGCCCTGCCCCTCCCGGCCCAGCAGCGCGTCGGCGCCCACGCGCACGCCGGCCAGGGTGACGTCGGCCACGCGCAGGTTGTCGAGCGTGCGGTACTCGCGAACGGTCACGCCGGGCGTGCGGCGCTCGACGAGGAAGAGGCCGAGGCCGCCGGCGTCGCGCTCGCCGCCCGCCGTGCGCGCGGACACGACCAGCAGGTCGGCGGCGCCGCCGTGCAGCACCACCGACTTCTCGCCGTCGAGCGCCCAGCCGTCGCCGGCCTTCGCCGCGCGGGTGGCGACGCGGCTGAGGTCGTAGCGCGCGCCGCGCTCGGTCTGCGCGAACGCCATCTTGAGCTTGCCCTGGACGAGTGCGGGCAGCAGGCGCGCCTGCTGGGCGCGCGTGCCGCCGCGGGCCACGAAGCGGCCGCCCAGGATCGTGGCCAGGTAGGGCTCGACGACGAGGAACTCGCCGAGCGCCTCCATGACGACCATCATGTCCACGGTCGTGCCGCCGAAGCCGCCGTGCTCGGCGTCGAACGGCACGCCGAGGATGCCCATCTCGGCCAGCACCGCCCACACGTCCTCGCTGGAGCCGGACGGGCCGGCGATGATCTTGGCGCGGGCGTCGAAGCCATAGCCCGTGTTGAGGAACTTGCGCAGCGTCTCGCTCAGCAGCTTCTGCTCGTCGCTGTACTCGAAGTCCATAGTTCCCTCTCCTACAGTCCCAGCGTGGCTTTGGCGATGATGTTGCGCTGGATCTCGTTGGAGCCCGCGTAGATCGTCGCCTTGCGCACGTTGCAGTAGCGCGGGAGCAGCGAGGCCGTGAGCCGGTCGAAGCCGCGGTCGCCCTCGGCTCCGCCGTTGACGGGCCGGAAGGGCTGCGCGAAGGGCCCGGCCGTCTGCACCATCAGCTCGGTGATCGTCTGCTGGATCTCCGTGCCCTTGATCTTCAGCAGCGAGACCTCGGCGCCGGGCGCGCGGCCGCCGCGCAGCTGGTCGAGGAAGCGCATGTTGGTGATCTCCAGCGCCATCAGCTCGACCTCGACGCGCGTGAGCCGGTCGCGGAAGCGCGGGTCGTCCAGCAGGGGGCCCGCCATGGTCTTGACGCGCGCCAGCTCGCGCTTGGACACCGCGATGTTGCCGGTGCCCATGCGCTCGTAGCCCAGCAGGTACTTGGCGACCGTCCAGCCGCGTCCCTCCTCGTGCACGAGGTTCTCGGCCGGCACCCGCACCTCGTCGAAGAAGACCTCGTTCACTTCGTGGCCCTGGTCCATGAGGATGATCGGGCGCACCGTGATGCCCGGCGTCTTCATGTCGACGAGCAGGAACGAGATGCCCTCCTGCTTCTTCTCCGCCTTGGGATCGGTGCGCACGAGGCAGAAGATCCAGTCGCCGTACTGGCCGAGCGTGGTCCAGATCTTCTGGCCGGTGACGACGTAGGCGTCGCCGTCGCGCACCGCGCGCGTCTTCAGCGAGGCCAGGTCGGAGCCCGAGCCGGGCTCGGAGTAACCCTGCACCCAGAAGTCCTCGCCGTTGTAGATGCGCGGCAGGAACCGCTTCTTCTGCGCCTCGGTGCCGAACCGCAGCAGCACCGGCGCGCACATGCGCACGCCGAACGCCACGATCGGCGGGGTGCCGGCCGCGCCGCACTCCTCCTCGAAGATGTAGCGCTGCACCACCGTCCAGCCGGTCCCGCCCCATTCGGTGGGCCAGAACGGCGCGACCCAGCCCTTCCTGGCGAGAATCTTGTGCCAGCGCAGCAGATCGTCCTTGGTGAGCTCCTGGTAGTTCAGCACTTTGTCGCGCAGCTCGACGGGCAGGTTCGCGCGCAGCCAGCCACGCACCTCGTCGCGAAACGCGATCTCCTCGGCCGAGTAGTTGAGATCCACGGGGGACCTCCTTGGTTCGGGGTTAGCGGCGGCGGGTCCTGGCCGTCGCGGCCGGCGCGCGGCGGGCGGCGCCGCCACCGTCCAGCGCCTGCCAGGCGCGCAGCGTCTCGGCCACCGACCACGCCTGCGCGATGCAGCCGCGCGGCGCGAACGGCGGCTCGCCGTCGAAGATCTCCGCGATGGAGCCGACGCCATAGTCGTCCAGATGATGCGCGAGCGGCTCCAGGAACGCGCGCGCGGCGGCCCGATCGCCGTAGGCGCGCGCGTGGGCCAGCGCGTAGGGACCGAGCAGCCATCCCCACACGGTGCCCTGGTGATAGGCGCCGTCGCGCTCGACCTGGCCGCCGCCGTAGTGTCCACGGTAGGCGGCGTCGCCGGGCGCCAGGCTGCGCAGCCCGTGCGAGGTCACCAGGTGGCGCGCGCAGGCGTCGACCACGCTGCGCTGGCGCTCGCGGCTCAGCGGGCTCTCGGGCAGCGAGACGGCGAAGATCTGGTTGGGCCGCAGTGCCGGGTCGTCGCCGTGCGGGCCCTCGAGCACGTCGTAGCAGTGGCCGGCGCCGTCGCTCCAGAAGCGCCCGAAGCTGCCGCCCACGCGGTCGGCGGCGGCGTCCCAGTCGCCGGCCGGGCGCTTGAGGCGGCGCGCGAAGCCGGCCATCGTGCGCAGGGCGTTGTACCAGAGCGCGTTGATCTCGACGGGCTTGCCGATGCGCGGCGTGACGACCCAGTCGCCGACCTTGGCGTCCATCCAGGTGAGCTGCACGCCGGGCTGGCCGGCGCGCAGCAGCCCGTCCACGGGATCCTCGCCGATACCGTAGCGAGTGCCGCGGCGGTGCCAGTCCACGACGTTCTCGAGGACGGGGAACAATTCCTTGAGCAGCCCGTCGTCGCCGCTCGCCGCGTGGGTCGCGCGCACGGCCTCGAACCACCAGAGGGTCGCGTCGACGGTGTTGTACTCGGGGGTCTCGCCCTCGTCGGGGAAGCGGTTGGGCAGCATGCCCTGGTCGACGAAGCGCGCGAACGTGCGCAGCACGCGGGCGGCCAGCTCGGGCCGGCCGGTGGCCAGGGCCAGGCCGGGCAGCGCGATCATCGTGTCGCGGCCCCAGTCGCCGAACCAGTGATAGCCGGCGATCACCGTCATGCCGCTTGGGTCGTCGCGCAGCGGCCGGCGCGCCACAAACTGGTCGGCGGCGAGCACGAGGTGGCGGATCCAGGCGGGCGCGGTCGCAGCGCCGGGCCAGCCGCGCGTCCAGCGCGCGAGCAGGTCGGCCTCGTGGGCCTGGCGGCGGCGCCAGGCGCGCTCACCGTCGGTGGCCGGCGCCGCCTCGGTGGAGACGACCAGCGTGAGGCTCTCCCCGGCCTGCAGCGTGGCGCGGAACGTGGCCGCGTGCAGGTGGTCGCCGGCGGCGTCGAGCCCGCGCTCCTGCTCGCGCGGCAGCGCGAAGCCGCGATACCAGTCGTGCTCGGGCCGGGCGTCGGCGCCGGGCGCCAGCAGCACGACGGGCGCGGCGCCCTCGTAGGCCTGCACGCGAACGCCGCCGTCCACCGGCGTCACGGCCATCGTCCAGCCCTCGCCGCGCGTCGTTGCGTGGTAGTCGCAGTGGTTGACGAGCGCGCGCA
>DASSLH010000501.1:0-2350 GCA_035689625.1 Candidatus Methylomirabilota bacterium
GGCGCGCTGTTTGTCAGCGTGCTGCGCTGGCAATTCGGCGCCGGTTGCCTCTTCGCCGTCGCCATGGCCGCCCTCACCGTGCTGCCCGGCATGTCACCCTCGTGGCGACTGCCCCTGCTCCTGACAGCGGTGTGCGTCTGGCTGCTGATCCTGCACGGCGCGGCGAGCGCCTTCCTGTCCGCGCTGGGCTCGTTTCGTCGTCCGGCGATCATCGGCACCGTCCAGCTGGCCGTGCTGGCGGCGCTGGTGGCCGCGGCCGCCGGTGTCGGCGGTGGCGTGACGCTCTTCCTGACCGCCCACGCGCTCAGCACCGGCGCCGGCATCGCGTGGCTGCTGACCCTGGCGTGGCGCGAGGGTCGCGCCCACGATGCGCTACCGGCGCCGGCGGGCGTGCCACCGGCCCTGCGCTCCGAGGTGGTGCGCTACGCCCGCAGCGTGCTCCCGCTCCTCGTGCTCGACGCCATCGTGTGGCAGCGAAGCGAGGTGGCTTTTCTCCGGACGTTCGCCTCGCCGGCGATGGTCGCGTATTACGCGCTCGCCTACGGTCTCGCGAGCCAGATGAGTCGCGTGCCGTACCAGATCACCCTGGCGTTGACGCCGGCGTTTCCGGCGCTGGTGGGGGCTGGCCGGCTGGCCGAGCTGGCGAGCCTGCACGCCACGGCCGTCCGCTATCTCGTCCTTCTCGGCGCTCCGCTCGCCGTCGGCCTGGCGGTCGTCGCTCCGCGTCTCGTCAGTGTCCTCTATGGGCCCGAGTACGGCGCCGCCGCGCCGGTCCTCGCGCTCCTGGCCCTCGGCTTCGTCCCGTCGTTCGCGGCCGGTCTGAGCCCGGCCGTCCTTCATGCGACGAAGCATCAGCGGCGACTCGTGTCGCAGGCGGCGTGGGCGGCGACGGTGAACCTCGTGCTGGCCCTCGTCCTGGTGCCGCCGGCGGGGGCGATCGGTGCGGCGCTGGCCAACGTGGCGGCGCAGACGTTGCACGCCACCCTCGTCTTGCGGGCGGCCACGCGAATCACCGGCGCATCGTTGCGAGCGGGCCGCCTGGGCCGCATCGCCGCGGCGACCGCGGGGATGGCCGCGGCGGCCGCCGCGGTCACGTACGCGCTCCCGGGCTCATCGGGGCTGGCCAGCGGCGTCGTGGCCGGCGCCGCAAGCTACGTGCTTGGTCTCCGACTCTTCCACGCGCTGGACGGCGAGGATCTCGACCGCGTGCGCGTGCTCCTCGAGCGCCTCCCCGTGCGCTGGAGGCTGGTTGGGCTCGGCGTCGCGGCGCGACTCTGCTGCTGCGTGTCGGGCCGGTGACGTGCGCATCCTCGTCGTCACGCCGATCATGCCGTTTCCGGCCGACTCCGGCACGCGCATCCGGCTGGCACGGGTCATTGGCGTCCTCCGGCAGCGCCACGACGTGGCCCTTCTTTCGCTGGAGCCGGCGGACGCTGCCGCTGCCTCGGCGGCGCTGGGCGTGCCGGTGAGCGTGCATGCCGCGCAATCGCGGCGGCGACTGCGCCCGCTGGCGTTCGCGCCGGCCACGACGACCGAGGTGTGGAGGGTGGCCGGGCAATGGCAGGCCGATGCGGTCCACCTGCAGGGCACGTTTGGCGCCGCGGCCGCACTCCACCGCGCTCCGTCGGGTGTCGCAGCCGTCATCGACGACGCCTGTGTCTATCACCTGAGCTATCGGCGCGCCGCGCAGACGGCGACGACCTGGCGCGGCCGCGCGCGGGGCCTGCTGCGCGCGTGGCGGTTACGGCGGTTCGAGGCGACGCTGGCGCGGCGGGCGACGGCCGCGGTGGCAGTGTCGGAGGACGAGGCGCGCGTGATGCGCCGGCTGGCGCCGGCGACACCCGTCGTGGTCGCGCCCAATGGCGTCGACGTCGACGCCCTCAAGCCGACACCGCCCGGAGATGCCGTGCTGTTCGTCGGCCTCCTGAGCTATGCGCCGAATCGGGACGCGATGGAGTGGTTCGCGGCAGAGGTGCTGCCGCGCCTGGGACCTGCCCCGCCCGAAATCCTCGTGGCCGGGCGTGAGCCGGGGCCGGCGCTCGAGGCGCTGGCCCGCTCGCACGCCGCGCTCCGACTGCTGGGGTTCGTACCCGACCTGTCGCCGCTCTACGCCCGAGCCGGTGTGGTCGTCAACCCGATGCGGGGGGGCGGCGGCACGCGGCTCAAGATGCTCGGGGCGATGGCGGCCGGCAAGGCCGTCGTCTCCACCACGGTGGGCGCCGAGGGCCTCGCCGTCACGCCCGGCCGCGACGTGATCCTCGCTGACACGCCGGAGTCGTTCGCCACAGCGATCGGCGAGCTGCTCGTGGACCGCGAGCGCGCGGGGCGACTCGGTCGAGCGGCCCGCGCG
>DASSLH010000502.1:0-6659 GCA_035689625.1 Candidatus Methylomirabilota bacterium
CAGCGCGCGGCGCGGCGCGTCGGCGGCCGGGCCCGGCGTGAGCGCGATCATCACCGGCTTGTCGGCGGCCAGCGCCGCCTCGCCGATCATCGCCGTGCGGCGCGCGAAGAACGGCATCGAGGTGAGGATCACCAGCCCGTAGGCGACGCCGGGATCGGCGAACATGATCCGCGCCACGTCAGCGGCGATCTCGACCTCCTCGGGGACGCGGCGGCCGCCGAGGTCCACGGGGTTGTCGGCCTGCGGCGGCAGCAGCAGCGCACCCAGCTGCGCGCGCGTCGTCTCCGCCAGCCGGGCCAGTGGCACGCCGCTCTCGCTCACGCGATCGCAGGCGATCCCGCAGCCGCCGCCCGACGAGGACAGGATCGCCACGCCGCCGCGGCGGGGCGCGCGATGGCGGATGAGGAAGCGCGCGGCGCGCACCATGTCGTCGGGATCGCGCGCCAGCACCGCGCCCTCCTCGCGGCAGACCGCGGCGAAGACGTCCCAGGCGCCCGCCAGGCTGGCCGTGTGCGAGCGCGCCGACTTCACGCCCGCCTCGGTGCGCCCGGTCTTGACGACCAGCACCGGCTTGCCGGCCGCGCGGGCGCCGGCCAGTGCGCGCCGGAAGCGGGCGCCGTCGAGCAGCCCCTCGACGTAGACGCAGATGGCCTCGGTGCCCGACTCGGCGACGAGGTACTCCACGAAGTCGCAGATCTCGAGGTCCACCTGGTTGCCGAGCGACACGCAGTGCCGGAAGCCGATGCCGTCGGCGCCGGCGCGGTCGAAGATCGAGACCATCAGCGCGCCGCTCTGGCTCACCAGCCCGATGGCGCCGTCGCGCAGCCGGTCGGTGTCGAGGACCACCGACGAGCACAGCGCCAGCCGGTGGTGCGGCACGATCAGCCCCATGCAGTTCGGCCCCACCAGCCGCATGCCCGAGCGGCGCGCGATCTGCACCAGCTCGGCCTGGCGCGCGGCGCCCTCGTCGCCCGCCTCCGCGAACCCGGTCGAGATGATCACGCAGCAGCCGACGCCGGCCTCGGCGGCCTCCCGCACGCTCTGCACGAGCGTGTTGCCCGGCACCGCCAGGATCGCGACGTCGGCCGGCGCCGGCGCCGCGGCGATCGCGGGGTAAGCGCGCCGGCCGAGGACCTCGGCCCGGCGCAGGTTGATCGGGTAGATCTCGCCGGCGAAGCCGTGGCGGACCAGGAAGCTCATGATCCGCCCGCCGAACTTGTCGGGACTGTCGCTGGCGCCGAAGACGGCGACCGAGCGTGGATGGAGGATGCGCTCGACGTCCACGCGCGGGCGCGCGCGATCGGCGAGGGAAGCGGCGTGCAGCGCGACGGCCACGGAGCCGGACTATAGCACCCCTGCCGCTCGACGGCAGGACCATTGCACCAGCAGCCACGGCGGGAGGGGCAGGACATGACTTCTCGCATCATTCGGCTCGCCATCGTGGCGGCCATGCTGGCGCTGGCGGCGCCGGCGGGCGCCATCGCGCAGGGCGGCGAGACGCGCGGCATCGTGCAGCGCGTCGACGTCCCCGGCGCCACCGTGTACTTCACCGACGGGCGCAGCGTGCGCCTGAACCAGGGCGCGCGGCTGTTCGTCGGCAGCCGCGAGGTCCAGCTGGCCGAGGTGCAGCCCGGCTGGACCCTCGTCGTTCCGGCCGGCACGAGCAGCGCCGGTCCGGTCCTGCTGAACCCGGCGCCGACGGCCACCGTCACCGCGCCGGAGACGCCGGCCCGTCCGCCGGTGGACGCGACCGGCGTGGTCTCGAGCGTCGATCCCCAGACGGGCACCATCACGCTGCAGGACGGGCGCGTGCTGCGCGCCACCGGCCGCACCACGATCTGGCAGCCGGTGCCGCTCACGTCGGTCACGCCGGGCGCCTCGGTCTATGTGCGCAACGGCGAGCCGGTGGACTTCCGGCCCGCCGCCGGGCCACCGTCCAACCTGCGGCAGTTCCGGATGGGCACCGTGAGCGCAGTGGACGCGGGCCAGAGCGAGATCAGGCTCAGCGACGGGACCACGCTGCGCGTGCCGCCGGGCGCGCACGTGCAGCTCAACGGGCAGTCGCTGGCGGTGAGCGCGCTGCGGCCCGGCGACGAGATCGTCGTCGGCGTGCCGACCGGCAGCGCGGTGAGCGTGCAGTCCGGGGGCGCCCTCAGCGCGCTGCCCGCGCAGGTGCTGATGATCGAGGGCGACTGGATCTACGTCGTGCGCCGGCCGCAGGCGCCGTGAGGAGGCGGCCATGAGATCGCGATCCATTCTCGCCGCGGTCGTGCTGCTGGCGCTGTCGCTGGCGCCGGCGGGCGCGGCGGTGGCCCGTACCATCGGCCAGGTCATCGACGACGCCACGATCGTGGCCGAGATCAAGACGAAGCTGGCGGCCGACAAGCTCTCGAGCCTCACCAAGATCGGCGTGAAGTCCGATGCGGGCGTCGTCACCCTTGACGGCACCGTGGACTCGGCCGAGCGCAAGGCACGGGCGGCGCAGATCGCCGCCAACGCGACCGGCGTCAAGCACGTGTACAACAACATCGAGGTCGCCGGCGACACCACCACGACGACCAGCGCGCCGGCGCCCACGGGCCCGGTGCCGGGCACGGCGCCGGTGGAGGCGACGGGCACCGTGGCCTCCGCCGACCCGGCGACCGGCACGATCACGCTGCAGGACGGGCGGGTGCTGAAGGCGACCGATCAGACCGTGCTCTGGCAGCCGACGACCATCGGCGCGCTCAGGCCGGGGACCCAGGTGCTGGTGCGCGGCGCCTCGCCGTCGGACTTCCGCCCCGGCGCCAGCGCGCGCGACTGGCGGATGGGCACCATCAGCCGCATCGACAGCGCGGGCAAGCAGCTGATCCTGACCGACGGCACGACCGTGCGGGTGACGCCGGCGACGGCGATCCACCGCGGCGGCGACCGGCTCTCGCTGGCGCAGCTCGATCCGGGCTCGGAGGTCGTGGTGACGGCGGCGAGCGGCGCCTCACCGGCGACGACGGGCGCGCCGGCGACGGTGGACGCGAGCGACATCAGCGTCGTGTGGACGCCGGCCACCGCGTCCCGCTGAGGCGCTGGCCGCGCGAGGGCCGCCTGCGTTACACTCGAGCGCGGGAGGGCTGGCGGCGATGAAGAGGGCGCTCGCGCTCGTGGTCGTGATGGCGATGCTGGTCGCGCTGGCCCCGTCGCCCGCGCACGCGCACGGGGCGGCCGGCGCGGCGCTCGCGCTGGGCGCGTTCGCGGTGTTCAACGCGCTGTTCCTGCCTTTCGCCATCGCCAGCGCGGTCGTGGCGCCCGCCTACTACCCGCCGGCCTACTACGCCGCGCCCGCCCCGGTGTACGCGCCGGCGGCGCCGGCCTACTACGCGCCCTCGTACGCCCCGGCCCGCACGGCCGCCGCGCCACTGATCAACCGCGAGGTCGTCTACCCGCACGGCCGCTACATCCTCTACGGCGACGGGGTGAGCAGCGCGTATCGCTGGGTCTGGGTGCCGAACCCGCCGCCGCCCGGCTCCGCGCCCGTCCGCTAGCCCGCGCCCGGTCCCCGGCTCTCGCGTCGCGGCTCTCCAGGCCACACCGCGTGGCCGACCTGCTACCAGCGGCGCCAGTAGCCGCGGTGGTAGTAGCCGTAACCATACGGAACGACGACAGGCGCGGGCGCGACGATGACGGGTCCGGCCACGGGGACCGGCGCGGGCACGAGGACGCAGCCGGCCAGACCCACCGCAGTCAGACCCACCAGGAGCAGCCCGACGGCAAGGCGGCGAACGCTTCCCGGTCGTGGCATGGATCGGTCCCTCCGCCAGTGAGACGGATGGAAGGGCCCCGGTATTTCACCCCGCGGCCACCCGCCTGTGAAGGCCGCGTCACAGCGCACCGCGGACGCTCGGTGGCGGACGGTTTGCAAGATCTTCGCGACACGGGCGTTAGGCCTGGAGGAGGACTCACGAACATGAAGCTTGTGTCACGTCTGCTGACGGGCGTCGTCGGTCTTTCGATGCTCGTGGTGGTGAGCGGCTGCGCGGAGACGACGGGCGCCGCGGTCGGCGCGGGCGCCGGCGCGGCGATCGGCGCCGGCACCGGCTACGGCGCCGGCAAGGGCGCGCTGATCGGGGCGGGCACCGGCGCGGTCGCCGGCGGCATCTACGACATCGTCAAGCACAGGTAAAGGAGAGATCCATGACGCGCTGGCTGCTGCTTTCCAGTGGGTTCGTCACCGCCGCGCTGCTCACCGCCGGTCTCGCCTTCGGCCAGACCGCGACGCAGCCGAAAGCCTCGGGCCACGATTGCAAGAAGCCGCTCGAGAAGGTCGAGGGGCAGGTCACGAATGTCGATCAGAGCTCCGGCATGATCACGGTTCGCGACAAGAACGGCGCCATGCATCAGTTCCAGGCGTCGGCGGACACCCTCAAGGACATGAAGCCGGGCGACACCATCGAGGCCAAGCTGCGCGAGGTGAAGTGCTGAAGCGGGTCCCGCTCCGGTCTCAGACCGCCTCGTAGGGCTGACGACGCACCCGTTCCATGTTCGTGCCCTCGATGCGGATGAGCCGGGTCGGTCCCTCACGCCGTGGCGAGTGCACGTCACCCTCGTGGTAGACGTGCGCCGCCCCCGGCGTGAGGGTGTAGCTCCGCGCCCGCCGCACGCGCCCGGGCGTGTCGCCGCCCGGCCGCCGCTCCACCGTCCAGTCCGACATCACGGTCTCGCCGCGCGCCTGGCCGTAGATCGCCCACGAGGGGCCGTGGTCGTGGGGCGCGCTCTCCTTGGCGCCGCGGTAGACGTGCGCCAGGATGCAGAAGCCGAGCTGGGGATCCTCGTAGAGGATCTTGCGCTCGGGCACGTCGTCGCCGAGATGGGCGGCGACGAACGCCTCGTCGCGCAGCACCTCCTGCAGCAGCGCGCACACCTGCTCGCGGCCCGCGCGGTCGGGATGCTCGGTGAGGATGCGGTGACAGGCCGCCGCGAAGCCCTCCAGCGTGTGACCCATGGCGTGGCTCCTTGCGCTCAGCGCGCCAGCACGAACTTCTGGAACGTGTGCGTGCCCTCGGGCGCCAGCCCGCGGCTGACGGCGAAGGTCCACGTGACCTCGCTCACATAGACGTCGCCGCGCGAGTCCACGGCGAGGCCGTGGGGCGCCGCGAAGCTGCCGGCCGCGGTGGCGTCGGGGCCGCCCCAGCGGGCGAGCAGGCGGCCGTCGCGGTCGAACACGCTCACGCGGCCCGGCCGCGGCGTGCTGATGGGCCCGTGCCGCTGCGAGGTCTGGCCCTTGTGCCACCACAGCTCGGAGACGTGGGCGCGGCCGGCGTCGTCGAAGACCAGGTGCGTCGGCCGCTGCGTGTCGGTCCACTCCGACAGGTACTCGCCGTCGGGGCTGAAGATCTGGATGCGGTCGTTCTCGCGGTCGCACACGAACACGCGGCCGTCGCGGTCCACCGCGATGCCGTGGGGCAGGTGGAACTGGCCGGGCCCCCGGCCGGACGTCCCCCACGAGCGCTCGAGCGTGCCCGTCGGCGAGAACCGGTGCACGCGGCAGTTGCCGTAGCCGTCGGAGACGTAGAGGTCGCCCCGGGGGCCGACCGCGAGGTTCGTCGGGCGGTTGAACGGGCCGGCGGCGCGGGGGATGTGGATCGAGTCCTTGCCGTCGTAACCGGTGTCCGAGGGCGTGTTCAGCGTGCCGAGCGTGAGCAGCAGCTTGCCCGTCGGCGTGAACTGGCGCACGGTGTGGTTGCCGTCGTCGGTCGCCCACACGGTGCCGTCGGGCGCGATCGTGATCCCGTGCGTGCGGTAGGTGAACTCGCCCTCGCCCCACGCGCGCAGGAAGTTGCCCTTGGCGTCGTAGACGATGATCGGATGATCGCCGCGACAGATGAGGAACACGCGGTCCTCGCCGTCGACCGCGACGCCGGCGACGTCGCGGTGCACGTAGCCGCTCGGCAGCTGCTCCCAGCCCGGCTGGACCTGGTAACGAAGCGCGCCCGTCTCGGCCATGGTGAAACCTCCCTCGGCAGGCTCACTATGGGAGACGCACGCGGGGCAGTCAAGCGCCGGCCCGCCCGCCGGCGCGCCGCTCAGCGTCGGGGACTCGCCGCCGGCGTCGCCGCGCGCGCGCGCAGGCGCTCCGCCAGCGCCTGGTAGGACTCCGTCTGCACGATCTTGTTGAACTGCGTGCGGTAATTGGACACCAGGCTGGCGCCCTCGATGACCACGTCGTAGACGAGCCAGCGGCCGTCCTTGTCGTGCATACGGTAGTCCACCGGCACGGTCTGACCGCTCTTCGTCACGATCTGGGTCTTCACCAGCGCCTCGCCGTTGTCCGCGCTCTCGCCGACCCACTTGACGTTCTCGCCCTGGTAGAGATCGATCTTCGAGATGTAGGCGCGGTCGAGCAGGTCGGTGAACAGCTGCGTGAACTCGCCTTTCTCCTGCGGCGTCCGCTCGTTCCAGTGCGGGCCCAGCGCGCGGCGCGCGGTGTCGGAGTAATCGAAGATGTCCTCGGCGATCTTGCGCACGCGGGCGTGGCGCTCGGCCGGCCTGTCCTTGAGCGCCGGATCGCCCAGCAGGCGCACGACCTGGTCCACGTGGCCGCGAAGCTGATCGGTGGGCGCACCGGCCCAGGCGGGCGCGGCGGCGAGCACGAGCGCGATCACGGCGGCAAACCGGTAGCTATGCAT
>DASSLH010000503.1:0-5748 GCA_035689625.1 Candidatus Methylomirabilota bacterium
GGATCTCGACGACGCCAGCGGCCGCGTGACCGTGGGCGAGGCCGCCGACCTCGAGCGCGACCGGCTGACGGTCGGCCGCGTCAACTTCATCGCCGGCGCGCCGCCGGGGGGGCCGTTGCGCGTGACCGCCAGGATCCGGCACAATCACGAGCCGGCCGCGGCGACGGTGCGCTGGCTCGGCGAGGGCCGCGCCGAGGTCGCGTTCGACGAGCCGCAGCGGGCCATCACGCCGGGACAGTCGTGTGTGTGGTATCAAGGCGACTGCGTGCTCGGCGGCGGCGTCATCGAGCGGGCGGAGCGTTGACACGCAACGAGATCGCGTGATAGTTTTCACAAACTTTCAGCGGCATCACGAGACCGGGGGAATCTGCCTCATGCCTCAGCGTGGCTCCAACTGGCGCGGCTGGCTCGTCTGCGCGTTCGTCTCGCTGCTGCTCCTGGTCCCCGCCGTCGTGCTGGCCGCCGAGGGCGCGCCCGAGCACGGCGAGAGCGGCGGCGGGCTCATCAGCGTGGACAAGTCGCTCATCGTGCAGGCCGTCAACTTCCTGATCCTGCTCGTGATCCTGCAGCGGCTGCTCTACAAGCCGTTCCTGGCGAAGATGGAGGAGCGGACCGCCACCATCAAGCGCTCGCTCGAGGAGGCGCAGGCGGCGCGGGCCGCCGCGGCCCAGCAGCAGGAGGAGAACGAGACGCGGCTGCGCGCCGCCTACGCCGAGGCGGCCTCGGTCCGCGAGCAGGCGTTGAAGGAAGCCGCCGAGGAATCGCGCCGGCACATCGAGGCCGCCCAGGGCCAGGCGCGCAAGATGGTGGAGGACACCAAGGCCCAGCTCGAGGGCGAGGTGCGCCGCGCGCGCGAGGAGCTGCGCCGCGAGGTCAGCGATCTCGCCGTCGCCGTGGCCGAGAAGCTGGTGCGCCGCAGCCTGCGCGAGGAGGACCACCGCCGCATCGTGGCCGACGCGATCGCCGGGATGAAGACCTCGTGAAGGCCTCGCCGGCCGTCGCGAAGTCCTACGCCAAGGCGCTGTTCGAGCTGGCGAGCGAGCGCAACCAGGCCGATCCCATCGAGGGCGAGCTCGAGCGCGCCGCCGCGCTGGTCGCCGGCGACCGCGAGCTGACGGCGGCGTTCGACCGGCCGTGGATCAGCCCGGCCGCGCGGCGCAAGCTCGCCGACGAGATCGCGCAGCGGCTGGAGCTGTCCCGGCTCGGTCGCGACTTCTTCGATCTCCTCGCCGCCGCCGGTCGCGCCGATCACCTCGGCGCCATCGCCACCGCCTATCGCGCGATGCTCGACGCCGCCCGCGGCCGCGTGCGCGCGCGCGTGCGCACCGCCGTCGCGCTGATCGAGGCCGATCGCGCGGCGCTCGCCCAGCGGCTGGGCCGCGCGCTGGGCGGCAAGCAGGTCGTGATCGAGGAGGTCGTGGATCCCACGCTGCTCGGCGGCTTCGTGGCCGAGATCGGCGATCAGGTCATGGACGGTAGCCTGGACGGCCAGCTGTCCCGAATCCGGGAGCGCCTCGCGAAAGGGTAGGGGAGAGGAATGATCAAGGCCGGAGAGATCAGCGAGATCATCAAGCGCCAGCTGGCAGGCTACGAGGCGGAGATCGACCTGCAGGAGGTCGGTCGCGTCATCGAGGTCGGCGACGGCATCGCGCGCGTGTACGGCCTCGAGAAGGCCATGGCCGGCGAGCTGCTGCAGTTCCCGCACGACGTCGTCGGCATGGTCCTCAACCTCGAGCAGGACCAGGTCGGCGCCGTGCTGCTCGGCGAGAGCGAGCTGATCAAGGAAGGCGACACCGTCAAGCGCACGAGCCGCATCGCCCAGGTGCCGGTGGGCGAGGCGATGGTTGGCCGCGTCGTCAACGCGCTCGGGCTGCCGGTGGACGGCCGAGGCCCCATCCAGACCAAGGAGTTCCGGCCCATCGAGCGCTACGCGCCCGGCGTCGTTGATCGCCGCTCGGTGAAGGAGCCGCTGCAGACGGGCCTGAAGGCGATCGACTCCATGATCCCGATCGGGCGCGGGCAGCGCGAGCTGATCATCGGCGACCGCGGCACCGGCAAGACCGCCATCGGCGTGGACACGATCATCAACCAGAAGGGCCAGGACGTCTTCTGCTTCTACGTCGCCATCGGCCAGAAGCGCTCGACGGTGGCCCAGGTCGTGAAGATCCTCGAGGACGCCGGCGCGATGGCCTACACGACGGTCGTCGTCGCCTCGGCCTCCGAGTCGGCGCCGCTGCAGTACATCGCCCCCTACGCCGGCGTCACGATGGGCGAGTACTTCCGCGACAGCAAGCGCCACGCGCTGTGCATCTACGACGACCTCAGCAAGCACGCCGCCGCTTATCGCCAGCTCTCGCTGCTGCTGCGGCGCCCGCCGGGGCGCGAGGCCTACCCGGGCGACGTCTTCTACCTTCACTCGCGGTTGCTCGAGCGCGCGGCCAAGCTCAACGACGCACTGGGCGGCGGCTCGCTCACCGCGCTGCCGATCATCGAGACCCAGCTCGGTGACGTGTCGGCCTACATCCCGACCAACGTCATCTCGATCACCGACGGCCAGATCTACCTGGAGTCCGACCTCTTCTATGGAGGCATCCGGCCGGCCGTCAACGTCGGCCTGTCGGTCTCGCGCGTGGGCGGCTCGGCCCAGATCAAGGCCATGCGGCAGGTGGCCGGCAAGCTGCGGCTGGACCTGGCCCAGTACCGCGAGCTGGCCGCGTTCGCCCAGTTCGGCTCCGACCTCGACAGGGCCACGCAGATGCAGCTGGCCCGCGGCCAGCGCATGGTCGAGCTGCTCAAGCAGGGCCAGTACCAGCCGCTGCCGGTCGAGAAGCAGGTGGCGATCATCTTCTCGGGCACCCAGGGCCTGCTCGACGACCTGCCGGTGGACACCGTGCGCGCCTTCGAGGAGTTCTTGTTCGGCTGGCTCGAGCGCCGGCAGCCGCAGATCCTCGGCGAGATCCGCGACAAGAAGGAGATCAGCGACACGCTGCGCGAGCAGCTGGCCAAGGCCATCAACGAGGCCAAGGCCGAGTTCGTCGCCGCCAAGGGGATCAAGGCCGCCTAGATGGCGACGCTCCGGGACATCCAGCGGCGGATTCGGTCCGTCCAGTCCACGCAGAAGATCACGCGCGCCATGAAGCTGGTGGCGGCGGCGAAGCTGCGCCGCGCCCAGGAGCGCATCCTGTCAGCGCGGCCGTACGCCAACAAGATGGCCGAGCTGCTCGGCAACCTCGTCAGCGCCGCGCCCTCGGCCGACGACGGCGGCCATCCGCTGCTGCAGCAGCGCGAGGGGCCGCGCCGCCAGATCGTGATCGTCACCGCCGACCGTGGCCTGGCCGGCGCGTTCAACTCCAACATCATCCGCCGTGCGGTCGAGCTGGTTCGCCAGTCGAGCGCCGCCGACCTCACGCTCGTCGTCGTCGGCCGCAAGGCGCGCGACTTCTTCCGGCGCCGGCCGGTGACGATCAAGCGCGACATGGTGGGCTTCTGGGACCGGCTGGCCTACAGCCACGCCAGCGAGCTGGCCGACTTCTTCATGCAGCAGTACCTCGGCGACGAGGTGGACGAGGTGGTGCTGCTCTACAACGAGTTCCGCTCGGTCGCCCTGCAGCGTCCCGTCCGCGTGCAGCTGCTGCCGATCCCGCGCGCCGAGGCGGCGGGCGGCGAGGGGACCGAGCAGGTCGACTACATCTACGAGCCGGGCCCCCGGGCGATCCTCGGCGATCTGCTGCCGCGCCACGTGCGTATGCAGGTCTACCGCGCGCTGATGGAGTCGCTGGCCGGCGAGTACGGCGCCCGCATGACGGCCATGGAAGCCGCCACCAAGAACGCCAAGGAGATGATCGACGTCCTGACGATCCAGTACAACAAGGCGCGCCAGGAGAAGATCACCAAGGAGCTGCTCGACATCGTCGGCGGCGCCGAGGCTCTCAAGCAAGGAGCAGAGGCATGAGCGACGGAAAGATCGTGCAGGTCATCGGCCCGGTCGTCGACGTGGAGTTCGAGCCGGGGAAGCTGCCCGCCATCTACAACGCCCTGGTGGTGCAGGGCGTGGAGACCAAGGACATCTTCGCCTACTCGAGCAAGCTCACGCTCGAGGTGGCCCAGCACCTGGGCGAGAGCCAGGTGCGCACCATCGCCATGGCCTCCACCGACGGGCTCACGCGCGGCATGATCGTGAGGGACACCGGCGCGCCCATCTCGGTGCCGGTCGGCAAGGAGACGCTCGGCCGCATCATGAACATCGTCGGCGAGGCCGTCGACAAGGGCGCGCCCATCCACACCAAGAAGACGTACCCGATCCACCGGCCGGCGCCCTCCTTCGAGGACCAGTCGACGAAGGTCGAGATGTTCGAGACCGGCATCAAGGTCGTCGACCTGCTCGAGCCCTACACCAAGGGCGGGAAGACCGGACTGTTCGGCGGGGCCGGCGTCGGCAAGACCGTGCTCATCCAGGAGCTCATCAACAACATCGCCAAGCAGCACGGCGGGATCTCCGTGTTCGCCGGCGTCGGCGAGCGCACCCGCGAGGGCAACGACCTCTATCACGAGATGAAGGAGTCGGGCGTCATCGAGAAGACCGCGCTGATCTTCGGCCAGATGACCGAGCCGCCCGGCTCGCGGCTGCGGGTGGCGCTGACCGGCCTCACTGCCGCCGAGTACTTCCGCGACGAGGAAGGCCAGGACGTGCTGCTGTTCATTGACAACATCTTCCGGTTCACCCAGGCCGGCTCCGAGGTCTCCGCGCTGCTGGGCCGCATGCCCTCCGCCGTCGGCTACCAGCCCACGCTGGCCACCGAGATGGGTGAGCTGCAGGAGCGCATCACGTCCACCAAGAAGGGCTCGATCACCTCGGTGCAGGCGATCTACGTGCCGGCCGACGACATCACCGACCCGGCGCCGGCCACCGCGTTCGCGCACCTGGACGCCACCACCGTGCTCAGCCGCGCGCTCACCGAGCTGGGCATCTACCCGGCCGTCGATCCGCTGGCCTCGACCTCGCGCATCCTCGATCCGAACATCCTCGGCCAGGACCACTACCAGACCGCGCGCGCCGTGCAGTCGATCCTGCAGCGCTACAAAGATCTGCAGGACATCATCGCGATCCTCGGCATGGAGGAGCTCTCCGACGAGGACAAGATGACGGTGGCCCGCGCGCGCAAGATCCAGCGGTTCCTCTCGCAGCCCTTCTCGGTGGCCGAGCAGTTCACCGGCCAGCCGGGCCGCTACGTGAAGCTGGCCGACACCGTGAAGTCGTTCAAGGAGGTCGTCGAGGGCAAGCACGACGAGCTGCCCGAGCAGGCCTTCTACATGGTCGGCGACATCGGCGAGGCGATGGACAAGGCCAAGAAGCTGCGCGAGGCCGCCTGAGTGGCCGACCGGCTCACGCTCGAGCTGGCCACGCCCTCGCGGATGGTCGTCGCCGCCGAGGTGGACGAGGTCGTCGTCCCCGGCAGCGAGGGCTACTTCGGCGTGCTGCCCGGCCACGCCGCGTTCCTGGCCACGCTCGGCACCGGTGAGCTGACCTACCGCGTCGGCCGCGACGAGTACCACGTGGCCATGGCGTGCGGCTTCTGCGAGGTCCGCAACGACAAGGTCATCATCCTGGCCGACGTCGCCGAGACGCCGGCCGACATCGACCGCGCCCGGGCCGAGCGCGCCCGCGAGCGCGCCGAGTCGCGGCTGGGCGGCCGCGCGCCTCACCCGGAGGACGTCGACTACGCCCGCGCCATGGCGGCGCTGACCCGC